>JACSRP010000065.1 GCA_014879665.1 Anaerolineae bacterium
CGCTTAATTTCAGCTTCGATAGCGCGCGCGAGGCGGCTAAACTGCTCGATGGAAAGTTGTTCGGCAACGGCCATACTAGCCTTATCCTTGCCCGATGAGAGGGTGCTTATAGGTTCAGTCGCGGCTTATCCGCCGCTGACGCTGGACGGTTCTAGCGACGAGAAATAGCTGCGGATTAAATCACGCAGGCCAAGCGGCACGTAGCCATTTTCTAAGGCTTGACTGGCGGCGTTGGCATAACTGCCGAATACGCTGCTGTAGGGGACGCTGGCGCTGCCAATCGGGTTCTGCGCAAACTCGCCCTGAATGATCGGCGCGTTGGGATCATCGGATTGCAGGAAAGACTCTTCGCCGCTGAGCGGGCCGCCCAACCGCCGCGGCGCATAGATCAGCTCGTCTCTGCCGCGCTCTCCCTGCCCATCGGCGTTATTCGATTGATTTTCGCCCATGCTCTGGCTTCCGGAACTGGAAGTTTGCCCGGTTGACTGCTCATCGCCTGCCCCTGCGCCGCTCTGGCTGATGGCTGCCCCTGAAAGCTGGCCGTCATTTTGCCCCTGCGCCGCGCTGCTGGCCGAGTTTTGATCCCCGCCTCCCTGCCCATCGCCCAACTGCCCGGATTCAGCGCCGGGCTGGCTGCCCATCTGCCCTTGCTCTCCGCTGCCGCCGCCGCTCTGGTCGCCCTGTTCGCTGCTCTGCTGCCCGTTCTGGCTGGACTGCTGCGGATCGGCTTCACCGCTGCCGGAAATTTCCTGCGCCTGCGACGCTTCTTGCGCCCCGCCCTGCTGGCTGCTTTCAGAGGTGTTGGGGTTGGCGGATTGTGCCTGCTGTGATTGGGCGATATTTTCAGCGGCTTCCGACGCGCTTTGCGCCTGCTGGCCCGCTTGCCCCGCGGCCTGCTGCATTTGCGCCGCTTGCTGGCCGCCCTGCTGTGCTGACTGTGCCGCCTGCTGCATAGCATTTGAGGCGGCGTTAGGATCGCCGGCCTGCATTTGTTCCGCGGCCTGCTGCATTTGCTGCCCCGCCTGCTGAAGCCCCTGATTGCCGCTGTTTGCCATCTGGCTGGCGGCTTCCGCAAGCCGTTCCGCCAGCGCCTGCTGCTGTTCGCTGCTCATGGTGTTCGAGGCCGCGGCCATTTGCTGTAAGGTTTCTTCTAGCTGCTGATACGCGCTGCTGTTATTTTGCGGGGTTTCGCCGGGCGATTGCAGCGCGGCGGCGGCGGCATTGGCGGCGGCGTTCGAGGCGTTCAACTGCTGGTCGAACATCTCCGCCAGCGACTCCAGCGAACTACGGGCGTCAGTCGCCGCGGCGAAGGCTTCTTCTGCGGAGACATCATTTTGCGACAAGATGTTCGTCGCCGCCTCTAGAACCTCTAACAGCTCGCGGCGTTCGGATTCGGTAAGCGTAGAATCGGCGGCCACCTGTTCGGTGATCTGCTGCAAGGTTTCCCCCGCTTCTTCGATTGCGGCGGCGGTGGCGGCGTTGTTGTGGGTGATGGTATCCTGCGGGTTTGGCAGCAGCAGCAGCGCTGCTACTGCCATCGCCAACAGCGCCAGCCCGGCCCATTCGCGCCACTGCATTTGCAGCGGCAGCCGTTTGCTGGAATGGGCGGCGCGCGCCCGTTCGCTGGCATCCTGTAATTGAAGCTGCGCTAGTTCGTCGGTGGTGATGATACGCCCGTCAAGCAGTTCCATAGCCGTAGAAATGCGCTCGTTTAAGCCTAGCAGCACGTCAAAACGGCGCGCGGCGTGGATGATTGAGCGATCTTTCAGCCAGATCGAGGCGGCCATCACCAACGCGCCAGCAATCATGCCGGCGAAGATGATCAGCGCAATTTGATCCGGCAGCAAAAACGGGCGGATGCGCGAGATGATCGCCAGCACCAGCCCGACGATCAGCGCCGGAACCAGCACGCGCGGCAGCCAGATCAGCGTTTGCCCTATTCGCCAGCGGCGATCCCAGCGCTGCACCAGTGAGGTGAGGGCTTGAGAAGATTCAATCGAGGTGATGGCGGCCATACAAGCGCCTGCTAAACATTCCTGTGATCAATTTATACATTGTATCACGATAGGGTTCAGATCAATTTACGACTGGCGCGGGGGCGATCTGCCAAGCCGCCCCTACAAATATGATTAGAAAGAGGTGAGTATTATCGCCGCGGCTGCCCCGGTGGGGGCTGTGGCGGCGGCGGATACTGCCCCGGCGGATACTGCGGTGGGGACTGCTGCCCGTAAGGATTATTGGGATTATAAGGCTGCCCCGGTGGGGGCTGCTGCCCGTAAGGATTGTTGGGATTATAAGGCGGTTGTGGCGGCGGATACTGCCCCGGCGGGGGCGCACCCTGCTGGCTGCGCACGAACGCATCAAACTCGCGGTCATAATCGGCGCGCTGCTGAATGAAGGTTTGCTGCACAATAATTTTCGGCTGGCGGCGAAGGCTGCGCGTGCCGTCTTTATCCAGCACCCAACCAAGGAATACGCCAAGTACGCTTAGGATGATCGCGCCGAGCGCCGCCCACCAGAAATTTTCGATAAAGAGATAGCCGGGAACCGCGCTGAGTGTCTCGTCTAACCAGCGGGTGATGCCGCCCGTCAACATCAGCATGGCAGCGTTGATCACGAATAGGAACAAACCCAGCGTAAGCAGGATGAAGGGGCAGGTCAGGAATTTCAGGATCGGCTTGATCAGCGCGTTCACGAAGGCGAAGGTCAGCGCCGAAATCGCCAGCGGGATCGGCCATTCGCCAACGAAATGGATTCCGGGCAGCAGGCCGGATGCCAGCACCGCGAAACTGACCACGTTGATCAAAAAAGTGATGATGAATCTCATCGCTGCACTCCCGTTTCAGCGTAACGCTTAACCCTCAAGGTCTTATCGCCGCGGCGTAACACGCTTGCGCCGGCGGGCGTAAACCACTAGCGCCACAAGGATCGCCAGCAGTACGATTACCAGCAGCGCGATCAAGAGGCCGCCGCTGCTGGCATCCGCCGCTTGTGGCTGAGCTTCCACCGGCACCAGCGTTGGCGGAATGGTCGCAGATGGCCGTGTTGCTGGCTGTTCCGTAACTTCTTCGATTTCCGGCGTGGTTTCAGCAGTGGTCGTGCCAATCGCCGCTAGACGGGTATCCAGCGTTTGCTGGGCTTCGGCGGTGGCCGTCCCCTGACCAATGCCCGCCACGGTGCTGCGGGCATTCACCGTTTGTTCAAAGACGGCCGTCGCGGTAAGCGCCAGCGCCTCAGCCGTAGCTGTCCCCGCAATTTCAGCCCCGGCGGTGGCGGTTGCCTGCGCCTGCGCGGTGGTCGTGGAGGCCGCGTCAATGGTTTGCTGCTGCTGCGCTACGGCGGTTTCCAGCGCAATTCGCGTGATCGTGATTTGCGCCTGCGCGGTGGTTGTGGCGATGTTATCGGCAAGCGCGGTTCCGGTGGCATTCGAGACGAACAGCGCGGTTTCGCGGGCGACTTCGGTGCCGGTGGCGCGGGCTTCAGAAGTTGCCGTTTGAACGACGCGGGCAGTGGAGCGCACTGCCGATGTTTGCTGCGCCGACAGCCGGGCTTCGGCGTTGCTGGTGGCCAGCGCATCACGCGTGGCCATTTGCAACTGTGCGCGCACTTCGGCGTTGCTGGTGGCGCGGGCATTGGCGGTGGCGGTGATCAATATTTCGGCGCTGCTGGTTGCTGCCGCGGCGGTTTGCTCGCCCGCTTCTAAGCTGGCTTCAGTTTCAAAGGTGGCGGTTGCCTGTGCTTGCGCTTCCAGCGTCGCCATTTGCGCGGTGGATACAGCCGAGTCGGTAGCGGCAAGCGCTGTCGCAGCGCCGGCGGTGGCAGCCTGTACGACTGCCGTCTGGCTTTGCTGTGCCGCCTGCGTGGCTGCCGCTTGTATCGTGCTGTCTGCTGCCTGTGCCGCTGCTGTTGCTGCCTGATCGCTGGCGTTTTGAGCTGCTGCGGAAACTGCTGCCTGTGTTTGCGTTCCCGCTGCCGCTGTCGCCTGATTTGCGCTTTGCGCGGCGGCATCACTGGTGGCTTGCTGCGCGACGGCAAAGGTGGCGCTGGCATCTATCACTGCGGTGCCGGTTGCCGCCACGTTGGCCTGCGAGGTGCCGGTCATGGCTGCGAATAATGCTTCGGCGGTCGTGGTCAGCGGGATGGTAGTCATCGCCATTGCGTTTGCAGTGCCGGTTAAATTCGGCGTGGGTGAGGGCGTTTGCGTGGCGGTTGGCGCCAGCGCGGTTGCCGTCTGGTAGGCCGCGTTCGAGAAGCTGAAATTCAGCGAAATTTCGCCGTGCTGCCCTCCGGTTGTATCTGCGCTGATTGACAGCGTGTGTTCGCCGGGCGCAGATTGCAGCGGCAGCAGGTTGATAATCCACGGTTCCTGTGCCAGCAGGGCAAAGTCTGCCCCATCCAGCAGCGCCTCTACCTGATTGACCGGCGTCTGGCTGATCAGCGTCACTTCAACGGCGGTTTCGCCATCCAGCGACTGCCCGGCTTGCAGCCCGGAGACGATTACCTGCACGGGGAGATCGGCGATCTCAAATTCGGCCAGATAGCTGCTGCTGTCGCCATCTTCATCGGTTGCCACAATCTCAAAACCGTGGGTTCCCGGCGTAAAAGCGTAAGGATCAATTTCGAGGCCAAACGGCGGCTCTGTAAATTCAGCGGCGATCTCGCCGTCAATGGTGATCACCACCGATTGCAGCGGATCATCCGCCAGCACCTCAAATGGGATAGTCGTGAGCGTATCAATCGGCGCATTGGGCAGGGTTAGCTGGATGACCGGCACCGGCACCGGCGCCCGCAGGGTGGCCTGCGCAGTGGCGCTGTCATCGCCGCTTTGGACGCTCAAAATCAGCGGGTATTCTGTGCCGTCAGCCGGCAAGTCACAGTCCAACGTGAGTACATACTGGCTGGTCAGCAGCGCGCCGAGATTCTCGTAAATTGAGGCGAGTTCGTCAGGGGTGGGTGATTCGTAATAATCGGCGTTGGTGGCATTGGCGATGGTTTCCAGAAATGAACGATCAGCGCCAAAGCCGAGGCCGATGGTGTACACCGGCACCCCGTTGACCACCGCTGCCGCGGCCACTTCTTCCGGGGTCACGCTGCTTAAGCCGCCATATTCGCCGCCGTCGCTCAATAAAATCATGGTTCGGCGCGGGTCTGGCGATTCCACGCCAAATTGGATGCCCTCAAATGCGGCCTGATAGAGCGCGGTGCGCCCGCTAAGCTCCAGCCCGTCAATCGCCGCCAGAATTGCCTCGCGGTCATCGGTGTAATCCAGCACCCGTTCAACCGTGCTGGCGAAGGCGACCAGCGCCACCGAGTCTCCGGGACGCAGTGATTCGACGTAGCGGCGGGCGGCGGCTTTGGCCCGTTCCAGCGGCGCCCCGGCCATCGAATCGCTGACGTCAATCACCAGCACCGTGGAGAAGGCGAGATTATCGTCGCTGATATTTTCAACATCGCGGATCGGGCAGGACGCCGCCAGATCGCCTTGCAGCATAAAATGCCCTGTATCCAGCGCGGGTACTGGCTGCCCCAAGGCATCGTAGACGTTGGCGGTGATCGCCACTTCAGGAAATCGAGTGGTGTTCACACCGGTAATTTCGAGTCTGAGCGCGGGCTGCTGAGCGGCGGCCACAAGGCCAAGCAGTGAAAGGCAGATCAGCGCAGCAATAACAATAAGTTTCTTCACGTAAAGATTCTCACAGATGGATGAATTGATACAACTACAGCGGGTCGATCTTAGCGAGAATCAGGCCAATTCACAAAAGATGAGCGATTAGGGAGAATTTTCCAAGAGACCCGCCCCAAAATTTCCACCCCATGGCAATAGGGAGGGATACTAAGCGAAGCGCAGCAGGGACGGGGGAATCAAATTTCTCAACCGTGCATTAAGAGAGGATGGGGTTATTTCCCCACCGCCGCCACCAGCCGCTCATAGGCCGCGTTCAGCTTGCGCATGGTGTCTGAGGCATCGCTTTCTGCGTTCATGTCTGGATGGTAGCGCCGCGCCAGCATTCTGTAGGCCATCTTGATCTCGATCAGCGTCACGCCCGGATCCAGCCCCAGCAGCGCATAATCCGCGCTCAGCACTGATTGCATCTCGTGTTCGCGCTGAGCATCGTGGCCGCAGCCGGATTTCCCGCCAAAATCAGCGATCAGCCACGTGCCTTGCAGCCCTGCCAGATAGGTGGTGACCTCGCGGGTTTGCAGCAGCGAAAAGCGTACTGCGGTCCCAAATTCTGCCTGGCGGCGCAGCCCTTCGCCGCGAAAATGCACCGGAAAGAGAAATGCCTCGCGCTCGATGATCTCGAAGGCATAAATGCTGCCTTGGTACAGGGTATACAGCACCTCCATCCAGTCATCGGCAACGTAGACCTGATGATCCGCCGGCAGCATCATATCAGCCCATAGCATGTACAGGGTGGCGATGCCCCGCGACTGGTTATCGGTCAGCACATGGTGGATTTCGTAAAGCGGCAGCGCGCTGTCAATGAAATGGACGCTGATCTTCTCTCCGGTGTTGGCTTCAAACAGCACAATATCAACCCCGTTATGCAGCATTTTTCCCAACCGCCCGGACAGCCGCAGCCATTCGACGAACACCATGCTGGCATAAGACACCTCAAAGCTGATGCGACCCATGAATCGTGACACCCCATTTTGCAGTGAATGTACCGTTTTTGACTCGCAAAATCGCGTTTTTGGGCACTTTTCTCCCTCAAATTTTGAGTCCATTTTGTTAGCAATATAGTCACCAATTTGTCGAACAAATGTGCTATCTTGGATTCGATGAGTGATGCTGAGTGCTGCACCTTAACAACTGAATGGCTGTCCCCATCTGCACCACAAAGGGATACCGCGTGCGGAACTGCGGAGACAGCGTAAAGAGAAATCAGCCTGAAGGCATGCTTACTTAAGGGGTAAGGCCATGCCCCTACGAACTTCCCCCTTTCCCGCCCGGCTCATGCAAGCGGGGTGAGGAATTTAATCGCAAAACTATCATGAAAGGAGAGCACATGATGTCTCTAAATAATGTGTGCCGCGTGAAAACGCTTGGTGAAGGCCGCGTTGGCGGCTATCTGGTGGTGTGGGGCGACTCGCAACACCCCGATTTACAGGGCGAATACTTCACGCCCGAAACGGAACTGGCGCTGGAGTGGTATGAACGCCGCCCCGCGCTTTATCAACACGGGCTGGATGACGCTGTGAAAGCCTCGGTTATCGGCATGATTGACACCCTGACGCCTGATGACACCGGTGTATGGGCTGAAGCGCAGCTAGATATGCGCCACAAATACGCCCGCGCCGTGCTGCAGCTGGTTGAGCGCGGCGCGTTGGGCTGGTCCTCTGGCAGCCTATCGCATCTGGTGGAGGTGGCCGGGGATGGCCGCATCAAACGCTGGCCGGTGGTCGAAGGAAGCCTTACGCCCACGCCCGCCGAACCGCGCCGCACCGATATTCACACCATCAAGTCTGCCTATCACGAAAGTGGATTGTCTTTAGAAAAACTAGCGCTAGAAGGAGAACACGAAATGAACGATATCACCCTGCACCCGCCGCTGAAGCGCCTGCCGGTGAATATGAGCGAGGCCAGCGCCGGGCGCATTGAGGTTGGCAGCGAGTTTGACCGCCTTGAGGCGCTTGACCTGCTGCACGGCTATCTGCTGCTGCGCCACACCAAGCACTACAACGGCATCAGCGAGCGCTACGCCAATGCGCTGGCGCACAAGGTTCACAAGGCCGGCATCAGCGCCGTGAAAGCCGATGAACTGAGCCGCAGCACCCTCGCCGGATTTGGCGATGAATGGGTGCCCGATTTATGGAGCGCGCAAATATGGCGCAAAGCCCGGCTGGAAAACACCATCATGCCGCTGCTTTCGGGCATTGAGCAGCCGTCAAATCCGTTTGAAGTGCCGACCGAAGGCACCGATCCATCGGTGTATTACGTGCCGGAAACGTCGGATGAATCGCAGTTAAATCTCGCGGGCGGCAACCCGATCCCCGACAGCAAAATCGGCAGCGGCAAGGTGCAGTTGAACGCGAAGAAGCTGGCACTGCGCGTCGGTTTCAGCGCCGAGCTGGTCGAAGATGCGGTGGTGCCTGTCCTCAATCTGTACCGCGAACAGGCCGTACGCGCCATCACCGACGCGATAGACCACGTGATCCTGAACGGCGACACCACCACTGCCGGCACCGGCAACATCAATAAAGATCACGCTGCGCCGGTCGGCACGGATCGCTATCTGGCGTTCGACGGCCTGCGCAAACTGCCGCTGGTCACCAATACCGCCAACAGGGTAGACGCGGCCAATGTTGCGCCCACGCTGGCGCTGCTGCGTCAGGCGCGCTTCAAGCTGGACTCGCGCTATTCGGTGCGCCCTGCTGATTTAATCTGGATTGTGGATGCGGCCACCTATGCCAAACTGCTGGCGATGCCAGAATTTTTGACGATGGACAAAGTGGGGCCGCAGGCCACCGCGCTCACCGGGCAGATCGGCTACATGGACGGCGCGCCGGTGGTGGTTTCCGCTGAATTTCCGCTGACTGAAGCCGATGGCAAGGTGGGCGCGGGCGCGAATGATCGCGGGTCGGCGCTGTGTGTGTATCGTCCGGGATGGGTGGTGGGCTACCGCCGCCGCATCGCCGTGAGTGTGGATTACCTGCCGTATACCGACAGCTACCAGCTCACCGCCACCGTGCGGCTGGCGCTGGCAAACTACGACACCAAAGTGGCTGCGGCGCTGTTCAATTTAGCGGTGTAAGGGAATTGTGATGAGAGGGCGGCGGTGAGGAGGCCGCCGCCCTTTCTACTGGGTTTTACAGCGAAGCCATTTGTTAATCTTCCTGAAAATAGTTCCCAGGATTAGCTAATAATGAATTGTAAATAAACGCGAAATCCCAAATACGTTCGTTGGCACTCGTGAAATATTGTTCTGCTGCATCAAAATGACTTCTGACCTCAACCGAATCAGTAATTGGAATTGGGACATTATTTCCGTGAGCGTAATTCATGCCGTTAATCACACTAGTCATGCCGTTAATCACGTTAATGTAGATTTCCCTAGCACATTCAGGATAGAAGGTTTCTCTGAAGTTATTCAAGTCGTAACCTAGCATAGAGATTCCTGTCCCAAGTGAGTCATACGGGGATGAAATATACGGAGAATTTACTAACGAAAATGTATTGGAAATTTGCTCTCCAAAATCCGTTATATACACCAATGCGCCGCCATCAAGCCAACGCTTTACGGGACAAGCGAAATCACCAGCTTGTGATTCATCAAAGGTTACGCTATCTATAAATTGGATAAGTAAAGGATAGAACTGATCTGAATTTTCGGAAATTCCGGAAAAAGTAATGGCATTGTTGCTTCCAACATCAACGGTTATGAACTTTGCAGTAGTACCGGCGAACCTATAATCAAATGACGCTGCGGGGCGACTATTGATCCTAATTTCGGTAATATCAGATGTGATACTAGTGGCGCCATTGAAGCCATTTTCAGCGATTCTAGATTGAGCCTCCTCAGTAATGGTCATAATTGATTCATCATCGCGCAAATCTCTTTCAACAACTAAGATGATTATTTCGTTGCCATTTTCAATAAATTGTCGAAATGTCCTGTCAAAATTACTATTTTCATCTTGTTGGAGTTGTTCTATTGATTCAGGGGAAGAAAACAAGATAATAGTGTTCAAAGTTGGCGTTGCATCACCAAGTTCGGGTGAAAGTGTCCATCCTTGCGGTAATTGAAGCTGAAGGCCACCGAAAGAAATGGGCTGTTCTAATAAATTCTCCGAATTTAGAAGTGTAGGAGTGCTATTTTGTGAATTTGATGATAGAACAATAGAAGAATTTGAACTTATATTATTGCGCAGCAGCAATGTGCTGAGAATCACAAATAGAAAGACCGCACATAAAGCTATAAACAAAGCTAATAATGTCAATGTTTTATTTGAAGATCGTTTCTTCTCCGGCGCAACAGCATCAAGTTTCTTCAGCCATTCTGTCGCTGTCGGGTGATCAATCGTTTTAAGAATTGCCCGTGCTTCAGCATAGTGTTTTTCTTTAATCAATTCACTCGCCGCTGCTAACTTTTCTTTTGCCATGTCATACTCCTAATGAGATGACAAGAATAATAGCTCATCTTTGGCTTAATTAAGGTGAAAGAAGCGAATTTTTACTGAATTTTTCAGAAATTCCACCTGCTCCAAAACCCCTGCTAAAATTTTGAAAGACATACGGAGATTTACTGCAATGACACTACAAGAAATCGCGCAGGAAGTACGACGACTGAGCGTGGATGAGCGCAAAGAATTGATCAGCATCCTGGTCGATACGCTAACGGAGCCGACAACTCAACCGAAAAAGCGTAGTTTACTTGAGCTGGAAGGGTTGGGGAAAGATATATGGGAAGGTATCGACGCACAGGAGTATGTGAATGAACTGCGACGTGAATGGGATCATCGTTCGTGAGATTATCCGATGCGCTAACAGGCATTCAAAGAGTAGGGATTGATACCTCTCCATTAATTTATTTCGTCGAAAAGAATGCGGCATACGTTGATGTAACACGAGCAATCATACAGCGCCTACAATCAGGTGAGATCGAAGGATTTACTTCAACTATTACCTTGGTTGAAGTTCTTAACATTGCCCATTCGTCTCAATAAATTCGAGCTGCAGGTACTTATTCTGGATGAGATAGAACTTACCTAATGTGATCTGTCCGTTTTTCCACATTAAGCAAAAAGGGGCGGCTCAACCACTTGAACCGCCCCTTTTTAATTGCGCGCTCTTATCCCCCTTCTCCCCTCTTGCGCTGAGGGGCTTGAGGGGTTGAGGGGTGTTTTACCCCACCTACAGCGCTGGCGAAATCGTGATCGTGTACTGTACGTTCGCCGCCAGCGGTCCCGGATTCACCACGATGATCGGGATCAAGTTGCTGGCCGGCGTGAAGATCAGCGTCAGCGGCGTGCCGCATTCCTGCGAAGGCTGCCCTGTGCCCCACATCGTCTGATCCATCGCCCCGCTGCCCAAACACTGTAAATTCAGATTGAAGGTGACCGACGAAGCCCCGCCAAAATCGGCCACCGACAGATTGATGATGTCGCGGTATTGGCCGGGGAAATTAACCACTTCGGTGAATGTCCGCGTCTCGTTATGCACCAGCCCGAACGAGAAAACCTGATCCGGCGTGATAGTCGCAATCGGTGGTACTGGCACAACCAGCGTATTGGTCGGCAGCGGAATCGTGGTCATGGTGGCCGTCGAAAATACGAAGGTTGGCGTGAGCGTGGGCGGGGGTGTCGTTGGAAGTGGCGTGGGCGTGGGCGGCGAGACCAGCACCGGCAAATTCGCGCACGGGCCGGCCAGGAAGGTCACTGTGCTGGAAACCCAACCCTGCACCCCGTTGAAATTGACCGCATACCAGATGCGATCCGGGCTTAAGCCGAACACCGGCAGCATCTGGCCGGGAATCAGCCCGCCGATGATGTCAAAGTTGACGCCGGGGCCAAAACGCACGTTCACCGGGCCATTGCTGAAAACCATGCAAATGGTGGGCGTAGGCGGCGGTGTTGGCGACAGATTCAGCGTGGGCAGCGGCGGGATAGTGGGCAGCGGCGGCAGCGTGGGGGCAGCCGTTGGCACCAGTTGAGGCTCGCCAACGCCCGTCACCATGATCTGCACGCCGCCGCTAATTTCCGGGCTGATCGGGCGCAGCAGCAGCACATACATGCCTGCCGCCGGCGCCAGCGCAATCTGAGCCGATTGCAGACCGCTCAAGGTGGCGATCACTATGCCGGCGGGATCGCGCACTTCGGCGGCAAAGCCAAATCCCAGCGGATCAGGCGCTAGCCGCAGCATCTGCGTCGCCGCCGGATCCGCTGGAATCGCGTAGGTTTGCGGCGTCGCAGCAGCCGAAAAATCGGCCAGCACCATAACGCCAGGCAAGATCGCGTTCACGCCTTCAGAGGAACGGCCATCTAACGTGATCAAATAATCGCCCGCTGAAGCCCCCGCCCCGCTGACCAGCACCGTATAGGCGCCATCAGTTGGCAGGCGCGCGGTAATTCGCGCATCAAGGCCGTCCGGCGAAAAGGGATCGTCGTCGTTGACCATGAGCTGCTGCTGCGCTGGCGAAAGCAGCGAGACTGCCGGGTTGAGCGCGGGCGTGATGCCGATCACCCGGATCGTGATCAGATCGTCTGCCGCGCCTGTGAAGCTGTAGATGCCCAGCGGCGTTTGCGCGCTGATCGCGCCGATGACCGCATCGCCATAGGCCAGCGCCGTCATTTGCGCGCTGGCCGGAAGGATGAACGCGATGCTGCTGATGAAGATGAACAAAACGGCTGCTGCCACGAATCGAAATCGGATCATCATACCGTCTCCTGTCGCCCTCTAACCGAAATTACCATTTTTCGATAGTATGCGCGTGGATGACCGGACTGACAAGCGATATAGGAGATAACGTGACCTGAGTCCCGGATAAAGGGCGTGCTGCCCTCACCCCGCCGTCAGCCCCACCCAGCGCAGCCATACATCCAGCAGCACCGCGCTGCGCGCATAATTCATCGCCGGCTCAACCGCGCCGCTGCGATTGCCGCTGAAGGTCGAATCCACCGCCGCGAAGAAATAGTCCACCGTATTCTGTGCCGCCTGCTGCGCCACTGCCGCGCAAGCCGGCGCGCTTAATGTGCGCAAATTGCCGGAAATCGTCACTGTTTCGCCGCGCGCGCGGGCAATATCGTCAGGATGCGCCTCTAGGAAATCCACCGCCGGCACTACCGTCGTCGTAAACGCCACGATCTGCGGTTGAAGCTGCGCGAACCATTCGCCCAACCCCGCACAGTCAAGTGTATCGCCGCCGCGTGGAATCCCGGCGCTTACGGCTGACCCTTCGCCAGTATCTATGCCCTGTTCCCACAGCCCATCCAATACGCTGGCAAACTGCGCGGCCGCTTCCTGAGATCGGGCGAATGCCGTTGGCCGATCTCCCGCTTCCAGCGTGCGCAGCGCGTCCATTTGCGCATCTAGCGCATCTATCAGGGTTTGCCGCGTCCCTAACAGGCAGTCGTCAAACGGCTGGTTCGCGGCATTATCCCGGCTGGTTTGCGCCGCCGCCACCACTTCAGCAACCGGCTGGACGGGCGCGTAAAAGGCCAGCGCAAACGCGGTCAAAACCGTGTCGAAGTCTCCTGCCACCGATTCCCACCATATCCCGCTGTCGCAGACGATTATCTCCGTCATAGCTCCGCCGCCATCGCTGGATACCGTCGTATCTTCTCCGACGGGGGTTGGCGTGGGCGCGGCGGCAATTTGCAGCGGCGGCAGCGTTGGCACGACGGCTGGCGCAGCGGGCTGGATCACCCCTAACGCCCGTGCGCCGTACACGATCACGAAGCCCAGCGCGCCGAACAGCAAAAACAGCAGCAGCCCGTTGATCAGCACTTGAAAAAAGCCGCCAATCAGCGAAAGACAGCCGCCGCTGCTGCGTGACGGGATCGGTTTAGGCTGTTTGCCTTTTGCAGAATACGGAGCGCGTTCTTCCGGGTCAGGTACTGCGGCTTGCACCGCAAACGGATCGTCCAGCCCGTAATCGCTCGGATCGTCAAAGCGTGGATCAAAATTGCGCTCAGGTTGATTTTTTTTGGATTTTTTGGCCATCGTTCGTCCTTATCGGCGCGGGTTATTCGTCAATGTTCGATGAGGGTTGAAACAGCTCGTGGTAATCATGGAGAGCATACCATTTTTCCGCCGTCAATCTGCATGAATGTTGTGATACGGCTTCTTTAACCTGAATTTCGCCGCGCTGACGCTCCAGACCCCCACCCGCCGCGCTTCAACTCAAAAAGTCGTTTACGCGCCCGAAACTCACTACAATCAAGGGTGTTCGGTAATTGCTGGAAAGAGCCTTGTGATGAACCAGTACGGATTCGCCTCAATAGAATGGGATACGTTGATCTCAGCGTTATTGGGCGCTGCCATGGCTATTTCACGGGTGGATGACGATGGCGCGATGATCGAAATGTTGACGCTGCATGACGCGCTGGACACGCGCCGTAAAACTTATCCGGCGGCCAGCGCCATCGGCGCGCTGCTTCAGCAGGCTATCTCGTCTGACGGCGTTGACCTTCTGCATACGTTTGAGGAACTGCCCTTTGAATCGCTGCATCGCCGCGCACTATTAGATTTGAAGCGGGCGGTGGAAATCCTCGAAAGCAAGCGCGATCCGGAAACGACCTCGGTCTATAAGTTGATCGTCTACGGAATCGCCGCGCAGATCGCCCGTTCGCACGAAGAGGGATCGCTTTCTGACTTAACACTGGAAGCGATCAGCCCGGAAGAACAGGCGCTGCTGGATGAATATAAGCACATTCTGGATTTATGAACGCTGGTTCAAAAAGGAGATGCCATGACCACAGCTTCTGCCTTTATCCCTGAAGAATGGGAAATCTTATCCGCTGGCATTTTGCAGCCGGCGATGGCCGTTTCTCTAGCGGAGCGCGGCGGCACCCTAACCGAAATGCTGGCGCTGTATGATACGCTGGCAGGTGAGCTAAAAGCACACAGCAGTAATCCCCTGATTGCCGCCTTATTAGATCATGTGGTTTCCCGAAAAGCCGCCGATGCGCTTAAAGCATACGATGATATCGCGTTTGAAACCCTGCGAGATATGGCGCTGCGGACGCTGGCTTCAGCCGAAATGCTGCTCCGCAAAAAGGCCACCCCGGAAGAATTGGCCGTCTACCGCGAAATCGTGCGTGTCGTGTGCCATCAGGTGGCCGGAGCGCATGGTGAAGGCAGCGGCTCACACGGCGAAAAAGTCAGCGCCAGCGAGCGCGATATGCTCAATAAAATTGAAGCGATCTTAAGCTCTAGTTAGCGGCTTACATGAGGCTGGTTATAGGGGTGAAGTGTGGCTCACCCACCTGCTCCCGTTCAACGGGAGCAGGTGGGTGAGGGGTGAGACTATATTCCTACTCTCCGGGCACCAGCGAGATCACATAGCGCGCGGTGGTATTGTTCGGCATTTCAATGTGCGCGCTCATGCTTGCGCTTTCAAACAGGCTCAATACTTCCACCGAAGCAGCACGCCCCGCCACGACTCCCAGAACGTTTGCAGTTGAGGCTATAGATAGGTAGCCATAGAACGGCGTTTCGCCCAGCATTACGCCAGTCGCGTTCTGGAAGGCGACACTGGCGCCAAGCCCGCCGTCTCCGGCCAGCGCGGCTTCAACATAATCCGGCGTGCCAACTGCGAAGATCTGATCGGTGATCACAATCTGAACTTCAAACGGGAACGGTGTATCGTCCATCACGATTGAAATGTTGATACCTTCACCGTTCACCAGTTCCTTACTTGTAATCACCAGATCGCTAGAGGAAGATGCCGCGCCTTCAAGGAAGGTGCTCAAGCCGTCATACAGCCGCTGCGCGCCGCCATCCACGTTTTCGGCCACGAAAATGAGGTTGATCGGGTTGCGGGTCGGGGTGCTGTTTAAGCCGTTCGGGAACGCCGAGAAGTCAATGCCCGCAGCCAGCGCCATTTGACCTGTTGCCCAGCCAAAAGATTCTTCCAACGTGCCGCCGGTCACGGCCTGAATCCCGAATTGCAGCATGGCTAGCTGGCCTTCAATGTCCTCCAACTCATCGGGATCGGCGCCCATTTCGGCTAACATCTGCTGCTGCATCGCCATCGCGGCATCGAACTGTCCGATGCCCTGTTCAATGGCCGCTGCCAGATTGGGATAGAAAAATGCGAGCGCGGCATCCGCTGAAATCCGCGAGGCAAAGCCGAGGTCTACTTCGCTGAAGTTCGGCACTGGCATGCCCATGCTCTCAGATATGGCTTGCATGTCAGCATTCACTGCCATATCCATGATCAGGTGATCCTGATCCAGCACCGTGAAGCCCAGTCCCACGCCGTTATAGGCTTCTTGATACAGCGCCATCATCTGCGCCATCATCTCGTTGCTGTGGAAATCGCCTTCCATCGCGCCGCTGAACGAAGCCAGCAGGCTGTTGATGTTCAGGAAGCCAGCCGCCGCATAATCCCCTGCGGGCAGCATGTTCAGCGTGTCCGTGAAATCGGCATTATCGCTCAGGCGCGCCGAAAGCTCCGCCTGCGGGAACAGCGCCATATCGGTGGCGATCAGCAGGACGCTGTTGCCAAAGTACAGATATGCTGGTTCGCGGTTATGGTTGTCCGCTGACGGTACAAAAATGGCGTAATCGCCGCTGTCTTCGATGGCCTCATAATTGATAGCAAAGGTTTCATTGTTGGTGAACAGGCTTTGCAGCGCCGCGCGGTCGGTGACCGAAAATGCAATCAGATAACCACTGTCGCTGTCATTTGATGAGTCTTCGTCAAACATCGGCGCTGCATCAATGATGCCAAACGCGCCGGTTTCGCCCAGCAGCGGCTGAATCGTGTTTGCGAAAGTGGCCTCGTCATTTTCGCTGGCTTCCTGCGCTATCGAATCCAGCCCCGCGCGGAACTCGCCAATATCCCCGCCGCTAACAGCAGTGAATCGGGCGGCTAAAGCCTCAATTTCATCCAGGAAGTTAGTATCCGTTCGAAAGCCGAAATACAGAAATGTATCTTCCGGATAAAAATTCGCCAGCCCACCAAGATTCTGTGCTGGAGTGGCAAATGCTGGTACTGCCAGCATGGTGAGGCTCAGAATCAGCACCCCGATGAGTATCAGTCGTTTCATAGTTAGCGTTCCTTCATATGCGCTAATAAACACATTTACTATACGTCAAAACCATAATGCAGGTTGCGGACGTAGCCATAGCGTAGTTTAGTTTCTGGCAATTACCTCCCCTGAAAACTAGGGTGATCCCCTTCCGTCAGCAGCGCTGATCTAGAAACGTGCGGCGCGCCTTATTCACTGCTTCACCCCATCGTTATTACACCAAAATTGGAGAAAACCTCATGTTATGCCTTGCCGGACTGGCGGATTTACGTCGCCATCTTGATCTGCCGCCTGCCCCTGACAGCGACGATCCGCGTTTGTTTGCCGCGCTGCAAATCGCATCTCACGCCATAGAGACGTATTGCGCCCGTCATTTTGTTCCCAAATTGGAGATATTCGTACAGGGTGCTCCCCGCGCAGCGCCGGAAATCACGCTGCAAAATGACCTCTTGCAGGCGATCAGCATCGCCGACGCGAACGGAATCATCGCGCTTGAGGCCGTCGAAATGCTGCCGCCGTCCGGCTCGGCTTCGGCGCTGCGCCGGAATGATGGCGGCGTGTTCGCCGGTGAACTCACGCTTGAAGGCTGGTGGGGCTGGCATGATTCGCCCGAACAGCTCTGGGTGAATGCTAACGACACCGTGCGCAGCGATCCGCTCAGTTTTGATGCCACTGTGCTAGAAGTGTTGTCTATAGAGGGGGAAGATGTACTGGGCCGCGCCCCGCGCTTTCAACCCGGCAGCCTGCTTCGCATCGGTGATGAACTACTCGGCGTGATCAAAACTGATCCCATCACCAATCTGCTCACGCTGGAACGCGGCGCCAACGGCACTACGTCTGCCACCCACCTGCGCGGCGCGCAAATCCGCGTGTACCGAACGCCGCTTGCCCTGCACGATCTGGCGCTGCGTTATGCCGCGTGGCTGGTGCAGCATCCCGATCCGCCGCCCGACTCTTTGATCGCCGCGCTGTCCCCTTTTCGCCGTTTTCAGGTCAAGTGATGGAGAAATAGATCATGCCCGCATTTTCTGATGCACTTTCGGCGCTGGCCTTGCTCGCCGTTCCTGGCATCCTTCACAATGCCGCGCCCGATGCCTTGCCCTTATCCATCGCCCGCGCGCATTTGCCGATTCTGCTGGTGCTGCCCGGCGATACCGGCGAACGCAGCCTGTTTAATTCGCGTCATGAAGGTTTCGTCGCTACCGCTTTCCCCGGCGGGGCGCGCACCTTGTCGCTGCAAGTCACCCATCTGCTGCTGGTCGCTTCCCGCGATGACGGCTTAGGCGCGCGTTCGCATTTACCCCGCATCATCACCCTGCTAGATGCTTACTTCGCCGCGCTCGCGCTGAATCCTACGCTCAGCGGCACCCTCTGCGAGCCTGCCCGAGTCACCGTTGAACCCGGCTCCGTCATCTACAGCGGCGCAGCTTATCACGGAGCATCCCTTCGCCATCTTTGGGTCTTGGGATATTGAGTATCATGTCTTCTTCCCCTCTCTGTTTACGGAGAGGGGATTGAGGGGTGAGGCTTCACCGTCTCGCGTTCTTCCGCAATCAGCGTATCCCGCGTATCTCTGCCGCGCTCTGAATAAAATGAGGTGGGTTCGCCATCGGCGCGCTCAGCGCGGTGGCAGGGGATGATGATCGTCACCGGGTTGGCATTAACCGCTTCGGCGACCATGCTGGCAGCACCCGGTTTCCCCAGCGCCAGCGCAATCTCGCCATAGGTGCGCGTTTCGCCATACGGAATCTTCAGTAGTTCCGCCCACACCCGTATCTGGAAGGCTGTTGCCCGAATGTCTAGCGGCAGATGCTGCAATGACTCCGCCTCCCCGCCATCCGTGCCCGCATTAAGATGATTCACAATCGCCTCTACCCAGTTGCAGTATGTGAAACGGTTGCGCGTAATATTTGCCAGTGGATATTCAGCAAATAACAGCGCCTCAAGGTCGTCGTCGTCGTTCTGCGCATTGGGTGTATTTAGATGAACTGCCGCTACACCGCGTTCAGTTTTCGCCACCAGCACTCGCCCTAAGCGGCAGTTCACGATGGCATACATGATCTCCATGCCTTCGCCGCCCCGGCTGTAGGTCGCGGGTGTCATCCCCATTTTCTCTGGCGCGCGTTCATAGGCGCGGCTGCTAGAGCCGTAGCCCGCGTCATATAACGCCGCTGCCACGCTTCGCCCATCGCGCAAATGCGCCTTGAAACGTTCCAGTCGTTTGGCTTCGGCATATTCACGCGGCGAAATGCCGGTCATCCGCTTGAACACCCGCTGCACATGAAAAGGACTCATGCTCAGGTGATCGCCCATATCTTGCAGCGTGGGCTGGTCTTCGGGGCGTTCATCAATAAACCGCATCAGCCGGTGCGTAATTTCTACATCTTGACGCGGTGAAGCATCTTTTGCGTTGATCACAAAAACACGCTCACAATACGCAGCAGAAAATGGCCGCGCGTCTTCGGCTGGCGCGCGCGCTGGATCTCTCGCGCCAGCCGATCTCTGCGAACTTGCTTGATCAGTTCACACTGGCGCTGTTCGTGTTCCCAGAGGTGATACGGGTTGACCTGAAACATCAGAGTTCTCCTTTGCCTAACGACGGCGAATCCCCGCCGTTTGCGATGGTGTTTCTGAATGCAGCGTAATGCGTCGAATAGGTGAGAAAGTGAGCCGTCGGAATGATGATCTCTGGCGCTCTACACGAAGATCATCAACAGTAAGGGTTGCTATTACTATATGTCGTAAAGGCTAGCTAATGAGTCGGTGTTCGTAGGCGAAAGCGGGCGCGCGCTCACCATCTTTGCGGGCGCTGGCCATTACTTTGCCGGGAGGCAGCGATACGGACATTGTATGAATAGCATAGTCATCCATAAATCCCCTCGCCATCAACCACGCTGCCGGGGCGCATTCATCCACCAGCACCAGAATCGGCCGCGCATCCACCGAGCGTAAATGGATGACCGCTGCCTCAGCGTCAGGATGCGTGCTGTCAATCAATATCACCTGAGGCATACTGACGATATACTGCCCCAGTGCCGACATCATATCATCAGCATAAACAAGCTCGGTGTTATGGGCTGCGGCTTGCAGTTCTGAAAACCGATTTTCGTCGCTCAAAACCAGCATCAACATTTTCTCGGACATTGTTCGCCATCCCTTACACAAGTGATGACTTGATCATATGCCAGATGGCAAACACGATCTATCCGATTCTTGCGCTGCTATGGGTAGAAGTAATGAGTGCTGAGAGCGTGTTTTTAAAAGTTTCGCTGTAGAGGGATTTTTCAGGAGTCCCTATCCCGTTGTAATGGGGCGGGAACTCTAAGCGCCGCCCAGCAGGGGCGGGGATCAAAATAGAGCACTTCATAAATACGCGCTGAGTAAAAATAATCCGGTTTCCACTCAAAACTTTTAACTCAGCACTCAGTATTTAAGATTTTAATTCGGCAGTCCGCCGCCAATCGGAGGAATTTCTGGCCTTACGGTATCGCGGGGGCGGGGCGCGCCTTCAGGGGCTTCACGCTCCTGTTGGGCATAGCCTTCCTGCCAGCTTTCGCCGCTTTCGCGCATCTCATCGGCCGCTTTTTCAACTTCTTCATCTAGGACTGCATGATCGCGTCTGAAAAACTTACGGATTTTGTCGAACATGGCGCACTCCTTGACTGGCAAGAATATATCCATTGTAACAGGGAAATGCCGGGATGAGGGGAATGGGAATGGTGGGGGATCTAACCGGGCGAGTTTATTCGCAAAATAAATCCATCTGCGGGTGTAGGCGCTTTAATTGGTCTTTTGCGGATTCACCCCCTAGTCTGTACCGTCCTATAATAGAATCAAAACGGAGATGATCTCATGATCTTTGAATATACCCTCGATCAGGTGCTCAATGGCGCCAAAACATCTACCCGCCGTCCCGTTGATGAAAAAATCGATTCCGCCGAAACTGACGCTCACGGAAACATCCTCGCCGTGCGCGTGAATGGCCGCGAAAAATGGCGCGTCGGCAAAACCTACGCCATTCAGCCCGCCCGCCATGCCCGCGCTGTCGGCAGAATCCGCGTACAGAAGATTGAGCGCCAGCCCGTCCGCAAAATTACCGATGCCGAAGCCCGCGCTGAAGGCTCAGCAGATCGCCAAGCGTTTTTCGATCTCTGGACCGAAGTTCACGGCAAAAACAAGCTGGACGAAGATGCGTGGGTGGTTCACTTCGCGCTGGAGAAATAACCGCCCGCTTGTGTAACCGTAGGGACGCCCCATGGGGCGTCCGCTGGCATCAAAATCACAGATCATAGGCGGTTCAAACCCTTCCCCCATGTCCTCTGCGCCTCTGTGATTTAATCTTTCCTGTTCTTACCCGCGCGGCAGTCCCTTCAGCGTGTTCGTCACCGCGCCATCGTCTGCCTGCGCCACCATCCGCGCATACTTCGCAAACACCCCGCTGATATAATTCGGCGCGGGCGGCATCCATGCCCTGCGGCGGCGTTCCAGTTCATCTTCGCTCACGTCCAGATTCAGCGTCCGTGCGTCAATATCAATTACGATGGCATCGCCTTCCCGCACCAGCGCAATCGGCCCACCCACCGCCGCTTCCGGCGCCACATGCCCGATCATCAGGCCGCGAGTCGCCCCGCTGAAGCGCCCATCAGTTACCATCGCCACGCTCCCGCCTAAGCCTTGCCCGGCCAGCGCCGCCGTCACTTGCAGCATTTCCTGCATTCCCGGCCCGCCAATTGGCCCCTCGTAGCGAATCACCACTACGTCGTTGCCCACAATATCCTGTCGCTTCACCGCCTCAAAGGCTTCAATTTCGCTGTTGTATACCCGCGCCCGCCCGCGCATCTGTCGCGGCTCAGTGCCCTTCAGCTTGACCACACAGCCGTTCGGCGCCAAATTTCCTTTCAGAATATGCAGGCCGCCTTCATCGGCAATCGGGTCCTCAAAGGTCTTGATCACCTGCTGCCCCGGCGTTTCCTTTGCGCTGGCCGCTTCTTCCGCCAGCGTCTTGCCAGTACAGGTCAGCGCGTCTGCGGCCACATAACCAGCGTCAGCCAGCCGCTTCGCCAGCAGCCGGTTGCCGCCAGCATCGTGCATATCCGTCGCCACATATTTGCCCGCCGGCTTCAAATCGCAGATCAGCGGCGTCCTTTTGCTGATGTTTTCGATATCGTCAATCGTGAAATCAATCCCCGCCTCGCGCGCAATCGCCAGCGAGTGTAAGACCGAGTTTGTGCTGCCACCGCTGGCCGCCACCGCCGCGATCCCGTTTTCCAGCGCCGCGCGGGTGATGAACTTGCTAGGGCGGCGATCTTCGCGCACCATCTCCAGAATCAGCGCGCCGCAGTCCAGAGAAACGCGATCTTTCGCCTCATCCATCGCCGGAATATCAGCCATCCCCATCGGGCAAATGCCGATAAATTCTGCGAACATGCCCATCGTGTTAGCGGTGAACTGCCCGCCGCACGCGCCCGGCCCGGGGCAGGCCGCATCTTCAATTTCCTTCAGGTCTTCAGCCGTGATCTTCCCCGCCGTGAATGCGCCGATGTACTCGTATACTTCCTGTACCGTCACATCTTTGCCCCGAAACTGCCCCGCCGCAATGCTCCCGCCGTACAGCATGATCGAAGGCACGTCCATCCGTACCAGCGCCATGATCGTCCCCGGAATCGTCTTGTCGCAGGCCGAAAGCGCGATCACCCCGTCGAAAAAGTTGCCCCGCGCCACCAGCTCGATGCTGTCGGCAATCACCTCGCGGCTGACCAGAGAGGCTTTCATGCCCTCGGTGCCCATCGTGATTCCATCGCTGATTGACACCGTGTTGAATTCCAGCGGCGTTCCCCCCGCGCGGCGAATGCCTTCTTTCATCTTCGCCGCCAGCCGCCGCAGATGAAAATTGCATGGCCCGATCTCTGTCCATGTGTTGGCAATGCCGATCAACGGCTTTGCCAGATCGTCGTCGGTCAGGCCAATCGCCTTCAGCATCGAACGTGCGCCGCTGCGATCGGTGCCTTCCAGCAGCGTCCGGCTGCGCAGCTTGCTTATGTCTAAAACAGCATCACGAACTTCAGGAGAGTCGGTCATAAAATACTCCAATCAAATGAATTTTTGGCACGCCCAAGCATATTTTCCGATTGTAACGCGGAAATCAGCCCGCGTGGAATTGGCGGTATACTATGGTCATCAGAGGAAGGTCTTTATACCCCATGGCGCTGGAAAAACAACACCTCACCGTCGAACAGTTTGAGGCATTCATCGAACGCCCCGAAAACGCCGCCCGCCGCTTTGAACTTTCCGTCACCGCCATCTTCGACCGCGCCCACTAGAAAAAAGCCTGCTTTTCCCCGTCACACGCTCGTCCCGATCACCGCCGCCCCATACACGATCAGCATCTGCGCCGGCCCATAGGTCAGCCACACCACATCTCCGATCGCCACCCGCTTGAATGTCAGCCCGTTGAACATTTCCGCCGCCAGTATCAAATCGCTCAGCAAAAACAGCGCCGCCCCAATCACCGGCAGCCATGCCTGTCCCTGACCCAGCATCAGCGCCGCGCCCACAGCCACGCCCAGCGTCGTCGCCAGCAGAATCGAATAGGGCAGCGCCAGCCAATGCAGCGTCGTTCGTTGGCTTGCAGGCCGCAGCACCACCCCATACCAGCAGGCCAGCGCAATCATCCACGCCAGCAGCACCGGCCAGAATACCAGCGCCGCCCCCCGCTCAGCCAGCGCCGGAATCGTCGCCAGCACGCTGAATCCGGCAATATACAGCATATGCCCCGTCCCGAAGGCCAGCATCCCGCCGATCACGTTCCGCTTGCCAATCACCCCGGCCATGAACAGATCGCCCAGAAACCCGAACGTCATGCCGAACGCCACAAATCCCCGGAATCCCATGCCTTCTTCGTCGCTGAAGAACGCAAATGCCCACGCCGCCAGCACCAGCGCCAGCGATGACAGCATTCGCGCCGCGCGCGGTATCCGCTGATGGTTGGTCTCCGTCCGCTTGCCTAGCACATAGCCGCCAAACAGCAGCCCCGCCCAGATCACCAGTAATCCCAGCGTCAGGGCAAATAAATACGGTTCGCGTGGTCCTTCAGCATTGTTCATGGTTTGAAATGCTATCCGTAATGTATAATCATCCTGATGAAACACGTTGTTTGTGAATCATGCCGCGCCGCCGCCATCTCTGCAAAAAGGAATATTCATGCTCGACGCAGTCATCATTGGTGCCGGCGCTGCCGGAATCGCCGCTGCTCGTAGGCTGCAAGATAGCGGTCGTCAGGTCTGTATCTTTGAGGCCAGTTCGCGCATCGGCGGCCGCGTGCAAACCGATCTTCAGTGGGCAGACTTTCCTCTAGAACTCGGCGCTGAATTTATTCATGGCGAAAAAGCCGTCACCCGCATGCTCGTCATGCAGGCTGGCCTGCATCTGCTGCCCGTGAACCGTGGTGGCAAACTGCTCTGGGGCGATCCTGCTCGCCCGATCACCAAAATTGATCGGGTTGAACGCAAGCTCATCCTCGGCCTGCTTGCCGACTATACCAACCTGAAAACAGCGCAGCTGCCTACAGATATTTCGCTCAAAGGCTATCTCATGAGCCGGGGTTGGGATCAATCTGCCATCCAGACCGCCGATGTTCTGCTGGCGCAAACCTGCTGTGCCCCCATTGCATCCCTCAGCTGCGAAGATTTGCGCCGCGAAATGCTGGCCGATCACGCCGGCGGCCTCGTACACGGGGAAGCACGCATCCTCGAAGGTTACAGCGCCCTCTTTAATTGGCTCTCAACCGGGCTGGATATTCGCCTCAATTCGCCCGTCAGTTCGGTGCATCGTCATCCCGATGGCATCATGGTCACGGTAGGGCAAGAAGCGCATGTCGCTAGAACCTGTATCGTCACCGTCTCTACCGCTGTGCTCAGCGCCGGCAAAATCGCCTTCGCGCCCGCCTTGAGTGATGCGAAACTGGCGGCATTGGCAGCCTTACGCATGGAGCCGGCCACCAAGCTGATTTACAAATTCAAAGAACTTTTCTGGAATCCCGCCGTGACTTATATGGCGCATCGCGGTCATGCGCCGCGCTGGTGGACGCCGGCCTATGGCCGTCAGGGTGCCGATGCTGTGATCGCCTGTTATATCACCGCAGACAGCGCCAGAAAATTGGATGGTATGGAAGAATCCGCCGCCCTCGATCTCGGCCTCTCCAGCCTGTCCGCGCTGATCGCCGTCCCCCGCGCCCGGCTGTCGGCAGGGTTATCTGCTGCTCGCCGCGTTAGTTGGGCTGACCAGCCGTGGATTGGCGGCGGCTATACCTACGTGCCGGCAGGCAGCGCCTTCGCCCGTCCCGCCCTCGCTGAACCCGAAGATGGCGGCCTGTTCTTTGCTGGCGAAGCCACCGCCTACGACACCAACCCGCAAACCGTACACGGCGCTGTCGAAACCGGCTGGCGCGCTGCCAAAGAAGCCGCCGCCTACATCCGCGCCCGTACCCTCTAATTCGCCCTCTCGTAGGGGCAGCGCATGGCCTTGTCTCTATGGGCGAACACTTAGAGTCGCCCCTACCAACCCGCTGCATGCGGAGAGGGGCAAAAAATCGCCAGATTTTTGGAGTGAGGTTTTTAACTCATCACTCATCACTTTCTTTCTTCACCTCCGCCACCACTTCCCGCAGCGTTTCCACCGGCACCGCGCCGGGAATTAAATAGCGCTTGGCAAAAATTTGCGCCGGCACGCCCTGCAAACCGTAAGCATGCGCCTGTCGCACATCCTGTGTCACCTCAAGATCATATTCTGCATAGTTGGCCGGATCGCTCATCACTTCAGCAAACGCCTCGCCGTCCAACCCCGCGCCTTCCGCAATCTCGCGCAGCACCTCTAGCTGGCTGATGTCTTTCGCCTCAAGCCAGTACCCCTGCTTCACCGCATCGTGAAACGCATGATTGCCCTGCGCTTCCGCATATTTGTCAGCGATCAGCGCCACCCGGCTGTTGATTCCGAACGGGCCAGAGTTCACCTCGATTCCGTACTCTTGGCGCATCATCCGTTCAAACTGCGGCTTAGAAACCTCGTTGATATGCCGCAAATATTCCGGCGTAATCGGCGGTGATCCCGCCGGACGCAGTTCATACGCATGCCACGTAATATCTACAGCTTCGGTTTCTTGCAGTTGCTTCAAATTCAATGCCGCAGCATAGCACCATGGGCACGCAAAATCTGACCAGACGTCAACTTGAATTGCCATTCAATTGCCTCGCAAAACAGGAGAAATAATAATCTGTGGACGTGCTAACCGCGTGGTTTCTTTCTAATCACCCATCACTCATTACTTCTTTTTCACTCATCGGCAGCACAAATCCGAACGTGCTGCCCTCGCCGTACTTGCTCGAAAACCGCAGCGTCCCGTGATGCTGCTCAATGATCCGCTTGACCAGATACAACCCTAGTCCCGAACCATCAATTTTGGCAGTTTCCTCGCTTCTGACGCGGTAGAACGGCTCAAACAGGTGCGACTGGCCCTCTTCCCGAATGCCCACCCCGGTATCAATCACCTCGAAAAGCGCCATGTCTGCGCCTTCCCGCGCCAGCCGCACTGTCACAAATCCGCCCGGAAGGGTGTACTTGATCGCGTTGCTCACCAGATTGGCAATTGCTTCCGGCAGGCTCACCCCATCACCCATCACTTCCACCGGCGTCGTGTCTAGCTGCATGATCAGGTTGATGTCCTTCTGCCGCGCGCTGTCACGGTGTTCAACAATCGCCTTCAGCACCAGATCGTTTAGCGAGATCGTCGCCCGCGGCTGGTTTCGCAGCGCGTTCACCCGTTCCAGCGATAAGATTTCGGTAGACATCCGCTGGATGCGCTCGCCCGCCCGCCGTATCGCATCCATATAACTGCGCTGTTCATCGGTTAATACTGGCTCAAGGTCAAAGGAAAGGATGTCCAGATAGCCCAGAATGATCCCCAGCGGCCCCCGCAGGTCATGGCTTACGATGCGGATCATGTCCGTCTTAAGCTGTTCAAGCTCGCTCAACTGTGTGTACAGATCGCGCATCGCCCCTAGCTGCTCTTGCGAAACTTCATACAGCCGTGCATTCTCAATTGCTGCCGCCACCCGCGCCGTCAGCATCTGCACATATTCAAAGACCGCTTCCGTGAACTGTTCGGGCTTTGAGGTTTCTAGGTTGATCACCCCTAGCAGCTTCTCATGGGTGATCAGCGGAATCGCAATTTCGGCGCGTGTCTCAGGAATATCCGCCATATAATCCGGATCAACACTCACGTCAATCACCCGCTGTGCCTGTCGCTGCCGTATCGCTCGCCCGGTCACGCCAGCTTCAATCGGCAGCGGTACCTCGTAATCGCGCTCTTCATACTGCCCGGAGACTCGCACCACCGCCACGGTATCCGCCTTAATGAGGCCGATAAACCCGGTTTCCGCCCCGCTTAAGATCAGCGCCGCGTTCAGCGCCACCTTCAGCACTTTCTTGACTTCCAACGTATGGTTAAGTTCGTTGTCCACCTGTTGCAGCACCGAAAGCAGCACCATGCGCTGCGCCAGCGCCTCTTCCACCGCCTTGCGATCGGTCACATCGCGTGCGATCCCGTGAAAACCAACCGCCTGACCGCTGCCGTCCCGTCGTAATGAGATCGAAAGCTCAATCGTGGTGGATGACCGGTCATCCCGGCCAATTTTCCCCTCTAGTGCCCGTACCGGTTTTCCGGTGCGCTGCACGTGATTGAACGCGCGCTCCAACACATCCACCGCGTTTTCGTCAATGAGGCTGCGGAAGGAAACCGGTTTGCCACCTAGCAAATCGGCTTTAGCGCAGCCCAGAATCCGCGCCATCGCGCTGTTGACGGCGGTGTAATTCCCCTCAAGGTCGGTTTCGTAATAGCCGTCCTCTATATCTTCAAGGAGGTCGCTTTTAGTCTGTTGGGCATCGTGCAGCGCGTTTTTATCTTTTTGCCACTCGCTCACGTCATACGCGATCCCGATCACCCCCTCAATCTCCTGATTTCTATACAGCGGCGCGCTGTGCGCCTCAAAAAATTGATCACCTATCTGGATCACGGTGCGCGTGTTTTCGCCGTTCAGCGCCTTCTGAAGGAGGTTATCAAGGTCTGGTATTTCGAAAATACCGGAAAGATCGTGAATCGAACGACCGATCACCGCCCCGGCGTTCAGCAGTTCCGGCTCGATAGCGCGGCCTTCCATCATGGTCACGTTGCCGTTCAAGTCCAACGCATAGGTTATCAAGGGAATTTGTTGCAGGATCGTCTGAAGTCTACGGTCACCTTCACCGTTCACTGGCTGCGCTGGCGCGGTATTCAGGGGTTTTGTCCGTCCGCGCTTTTTATCTTGATCCATGCAGGGTTCGGTCCGGTGTGCTTCTTCGGCGGTCAAACGCCGGATTTTCGCAATCTCAAACATACCACAAATGCCCC
>JACSRP010000157.1 GCA_014879665.1 Anaerolineae bacterium
CGGGGGAGTGGCGGAATTGGCAGACGCGCATGACTTAGGATCATGTCTCGTAAGAGGTGAGGGTTCGAGTCCCTCCTTCCCCACAGCAGACAGCATTTTGCTCCTTCAAAAGTCGAAACTCATCCATTCTAATTTAGATTGATAGGTTTATTCCGGATGTTTAGGGATTCCATAGGGTGGGGTGTAGAACACTGCGGGGTGGAATGTGTTCCAGAGAATGAAGTTGCAATGGCTCATGCAAAATTGTTCAAAGCCTGTGCTAGATTATGAAGGTGACTCTCTAAGTACTGGCGCTGATTCGTTATTTGCAGATTAAAGCTGCTGCCTAAGCTGACATTGAATCGTTTGTGTTTGTAGCCCCTGATTTCAGAATCGTTTGATCTAATTGCTGGACGCCCTCACACTTTCATAATTACAACGATGATATTGCTTAGATAAATTTGATTTACATGAACAATACCGTTGGAATCGCAGGTTTTGGCACTTATTTTCCACAACCTATTCAAACTTCTGCCGATCTCGCTGCATTGACAAACGTCCCCGAAATTGTCCTGCGTGAGAAGATGGGTATTGTGCAGCGCCACATTGCGGGCGGCGACGATACTGTCACGCATATGGCCTCTGAAGCGGCACAGCGCGCGCTGATGATGTCTGGCGTTGATCCCACTCAAATCAATCTCGTCATTTCGCATGGCAGCGAACACAAAGATCATCTGGTGTGGAATGCTGCTTCTAAGATCATGCATAACATTGGCGCAAAGGATGCTTACGCCTTTGAAATGTATGCTTTGTGCGCGGGCGCCCCGATTGCTATGCACACGGCTCGTGCCCTGATGCTGGCCGATAGCCGTCTCAATTATGTGATGCTGGCGGCAGGCAGCCGCGAGAACGACCTGATTAATTTCCATAACGAGCGTTCTCGTTTCATGTTCAATTTCGGCGCGGGTGGTGGCGCCATGCTGCTTCAGCGGAATGCTGCTAAAAATCTAATCCTTGGCGCATCAGCTTATACCGACGGCAGCTTATCTGAAGCTGTGATCTTGACTGAAAATGCAGTCGCATCCGGAGAATCAGCCGTCGTTGGCGAGGTGCTTGGGCGGCTGGACGTGACCGATCCTGATTTCATGGCACAGCGTTTGGGCGAAGTTTCACTACCTAATTTTGTGCGCGTAATCGCTGAATCCGTTGAACAATCCGGCGCTTCGATGGATGACGTAGCCTTTCTTGGCATTACTCATATGAAACGCTCTTTCTACTTACAGATTCTAGACTCTATCGGGCTGAGTCCAGGACAGTCCGTATATCTCGATCATTACGGGCATATTCAGAGCGTAGATCAGGTGCTGGCGCTGCAATTGGGTCTGGCTGAAGGCAAGATCAAACCGGGCGATCTGATAGTTTTGGCTGGTGCTGGCACGGGCTACACATGGAGTGCAATAACCTTACGGTGGGGATAACGTGGTGGGCAAACCATAGCTTATCCATTCAAAATAGTTGAACTTAAAAGGGTTTGTTTGTGAGTATTATTGCTTCTGATTGGATCGCTTTTCACGCGGATAGGACGCCTGAAAAACTCGCGCTGATTGATCAGCATACCGGGCGGCAGTTTACCTATGGTGAATTGAATGATCGCGCAGCCCGGCTGGCCGGCTTCTTACAAAGCGAATGGGGCGTTCGTAGAGGCGACCGAATTGCAATTCTGGCGAAAAATGCCGCTGAATATTTCGAGTTTCAGTGGGCATGTATGAAGCTGGGCGCGCTGATGCTGCCGCTGAATTGGCGCCTGGCTATCCCTGAACTGAAATTCATCCTCAATGATGCTTCTCCTATCGGGTTGGTCTACGATGCTGAATTCTCGGATCGTATGCCTGATCTTCGCCCTCATTTGCGGCACACGCTTCGTATGGATTTCGGGCAGCTACCTCTAGATGATGCGCCTGCCTATGAAGATGCCGTCACTTCAAGCGTGCAGCGGGTGCATATGGGAACTCAATTCACCCATGATGATCCGATGATGATTATGTACACCGCTGGCACGACCGGCCAGCCAAAGGGGGTGCTGATCACTTACGGCATGATGCTGTGGAATGCGGTCAATATTTCCACGCCTACGGGTCTGAATCACAACAGTGTGTTCTACTGTGTGCTGCCTACTTTTCATATCGGCGGTTTGAATTTATATGTCAATCCGCTGCTGCATCTGGGGGGGACTAGCATCATCGCCCGCCAGTTTGATGCTGAACTGGCAATCCAAACATTGGGCGATCCGCAGTTGGGCGTCACGCATATGTTCGGGGTGCCTTCAATTTATCTGTTTATGAGCCAGCACCCTGATTTTGATGCTGCTGATTTCAGTCGTGTACAGTCGTGGGGCTGCGGCGGCGCGCCGATGCCAGTTGCTGTGTTAGAGAAGTATGCGAATCGCGGCATAGTGATCCAACTGGGATTTGGTATGACCGAAACCAGCCCGACGGTATTTTTGATTGATAAGCGCCGTGCATTGGAAAAACCAACCAGCGTGGGTAAGCCACTGCAACATACCCGCGTGCGCGTAGTGCGTGAAGATTTCAGCGATGTTAACCCCGGCGAAATTGGCGAAGTAGTCATTTCCGGCCCCAACATAACCCCCGGTTACTGGCAGCGCCCTGATGCGAACAACGACAGTTTCACCACCGATAATGCTGGTGCCCGATGGCTGCATTCCGGTGATGCAGGAACTGTAGATGATGAGGGCTGCATCTACATCGTTGATCGCTATAAGGATATGTATATCAGCGGTGGTGAAAATGTGTATCCCGCCGAGATTGAGCAGGTGTTATACCAGGTTGAAGGCGTGGTCGAAGCAGCCGTAATTGGTGTGCCAGATGAACGCTGGGGTGAAAGTGGGCTGGCGATCCTTGTGCTGAAGAACGGTTGTATGGTGCAATCTGCTGATGTCATCGCCTACTGCCAGCAGAACGTCGCTAGATTCAAAGTTCCGAAGGCAGTGGTGATCATTGATTCGCTGCCGCGTAACGCCGCTGGAAAAGTGCTGAAACGCGAATTGAAAGCGCGATTTATAACCTTTTGAGCCGATGGGGAAAACCTGATGTCCATCTCGACCTTATCCGATATTACCGCGAAAACCATGACCAGCCCACGTTTGACGACACGTGTGCTTTTCAGCGGCCCTGATGACGGCATTCCAGTATTGTTTGTTCATGGCAATGCTTCTAATGCTACCTATTGGGAAGAAACCATGCTGGCATTGCCTGATGGTTATCGTGGGATTGCGCCGGATCAGCGCGGCTATGGCGATGCAGATCGTAATGCCAAGATTGACGCCACCCGTGGCCTGGGCGATTTGAGTGATGATCTTGCCGCACTGCTGGACACATTGGGCATCGAAAAAGCCCACGTTATCGGACATTCATTAGGCGGCGCGGTGTTGTTTCGCTTCCTCATTGATCACAGCCAGCGTGCGCTGACCGTGACGCTGGCAGCACCGGGTTCGCCCTATGGATTTGGCGGTAGCAAGGGGCTGAATGGTGAACTGTGCAACCCTGACGGTGCGGGCAGCGGCGGCGGCACTGTCAACCCGACCTTCACACAACTGATGGCGGCGGGTGATCGCGGCTCTGATAACCCGCAGGCATCCCCGCGGGTAGTCATGAACACGTTCTACTGGAAACCACCGTTCAAGCCTGCCCGTGAAGAAGAATTGCTCTCCGGGCTGCTTTCCGAGCATGTGGGCGAGCATGAATACCCCGGCGACTTTGTTCCTTCACCCAACTGGCCGATGGTTGCTCCGGGTGTATATGGCCCGGCCAATGCGCTTTCACCAATCTATGCTGGAGATGTTTCACGGTTGAACCAACTGTCGCAGAAGCCCGCAGTGTTATGGATACGTGGAGCGGATGACCAGATCGTGAGCGATACGTCACTGTTTGATTTAGGCACGCTTGGTGCTTTTGGCGTTGTCCCCGGTTGGCCGGGCGCGGATGTTTACCCATCTCAGCCTATGGTTAGCCAGACCCGCACAGTATTGGAAGCCTATCAGGCAAATGGCGGCACTTTTGAAGAAGTGGTGTTTGCTGAATGTGGGCATACGCCATACCTCGAAAAGCCGGAAGATTTTAACCGGCTGTTCCATGCTCATTTAGACATAGCATAACCCCCGCGCTCAGTAAGAAGGGCAGGGAAGGGCTATCGGGCTGTCATTGTGCTAAGCTAAACGCCATCTCATGAGTAGCGGCAGGCATCGAAAATAGATGGCAAATTCAGTATTTACCGGCGAGTTCGACCAGCTTGACCGGGCGATTTTGGAGGAGTTGCAGATTAACGGGCGAATCACAGTTGCGGATTTGGGGCGGAAAATTCATCTTTCGCCGCCAGCCGTCTACCAGCGCATTAAGCGTATGGAACGCGCGAGATTAATCCGGGGCTATACGGTGGAGATCGATCAGGAGATGGCGGGCTATCACCTGCTGTGCTTTATCCGCCTGACGCTGCATCCCCACAGTCGTGAACTGCTGGATAGTTTGCAAGCACATATCACGCAGTTAGCCGGGGTGGTGGAATGCTATCACACCGCGGGCAGCTATGACGTACTGTTGAAGGTGTTAGTGACTGATCATCGCATGCTGGATCAGCTAGTAAAAGATAAGTTGATGACTACACCGGGGGTAACGCGGGTCGAAACCGATGTGGTTTTGAGTGTTATGAAAGCGACAACCGCCATCAAATTGGTGTAGGCAATAGGCGTGGTTGGTCTTTGAGATAGGGCGAACAGAGATGTATGTAGGGGATTATTTAGGGCGGCGCGCCCTGTATACGCCGGATCATCAGGCGGTGGTGGACGCGGGTAAAACACCACATCGCGCCTTCACCTATGGTGAATTAAATGCGCGCGCCAACCGTCTTGCCAACTATCTGCGACATGGGGCAGGCGTGGGCAAGGGTGATCGCGTCGCTATTCTGGCGCATAACGGCGTTGAATATTTAGACACCTTTTTTGCGTGTGGCAAGATTGGCGCGATCATGGTGGGCTTGAATTGGCGACTGCATTGGCGCGAACTGGTGGATATGATCGAGCGTACCCGTCCGCGAGTCTTGATTTATTCTGACGAGTTCAAAACAGCCGTTTCGCAGATCGCCGCTGAAACCAACGCCGTCGCGCATTTGCTGCATATTGAAGGCGAGGGCATCCCCGGCAGTCGCTATTTCGAAAAAACCCTCAGCGATTCTGTGGCAATACCCGTCTACAACGATTCGATTACCGAAGAAGATATCGCCTGCCTGATTTTCACTGGCGGCACCAGCGGCATGCCCAAGGGTGCGCAGATCAGCCATCGTATGATCGCCTGGAATACGCTGAACACCATCATTCATGATTTGCAGCACGGTGATATTACCGTGAATACTTTTCCCTTGTTCCATACCGGCGGCCTGCTGGTTTACACCACTCCGCTCTTAATTCTCGGCGGTACGGTAGTGCTAGTGCGTAAGTTTGATCCGGAACAGGTGCTTAAGCTGCTCGAAGAATATGCTGCGACTGTGTATGCAGGCGTGCCAACCACCTATCAGATGATGACCAGCGCCTCAAATTGGGCGGCTGCCGATCTGAGCAATTTGCGTTTTTGTACCAGCGGCGGCGCGCCATTACCCGTTCCGCTTGTAGAGCAGTTCTTGCGCGAAAAAGGCGTGGCTTTTAAGCAGGGGTTCGGTATGTCTGAATTTGGGCCGGGCGTATTTGCGCTTGCCCCTGAAGACTCAATTCGCAAGGCTGGCAGCATTGGCCGCCCGAATTTCTTTGTCGATGCGCGCATTGTGGATGCTGACAATCAACCGCTGTCACCGGGGCAAATTGGCGAATTGGTGCTGCGCGGCCCCTCGCGCTGCTCTGACTACTTCAACGAGCCAGATGCCAGCGCCGCCGCCGTTGATGCTGATGGTTGGTTCCACACTGGCGACCTCGCCATGATGGATGAGCAGCAGTATTACACCATCGTAGATCGCAAGAAGGACATGTTCATCAGCGGCGGCGAGAATATCTACCCGACGGAAATTGAACATGTGATTTACAAACATCCAGCCGTGGAAATGTGTGCGGTTATCGGCATTCATGATGATAAATGGGGTGAAATCGGTAAAGCTTTTGTCGTCGTGCGATCAGAGCACGCTTTGAATGAGGACGAACTTCGCGCGCATATGCATCATTTTTTGGCAGGCTATAAAGTGCCGCGTGAGATTGAATTTCGCCCTGAGCTGCCGATCTCTGCCGCCGGGAAAATCCTTAAGCGCACTTTACTAGGCGAGTCTGAAAATCAGGCGGAGCGACAATTATGACCTTAACCATTGGCGATAAAGCCAGCCGCACGCGCACCATCACCGACGAAGATGTGCGCCTGTTTGCGCAGGTTTCCGGTGACGATAACTCAGTGCATCTGGATGAAGTCTATGCTGCGACCACGCCCTTTAAGCGGCGCATCGCTCACGGCATGCTCACCACCAGCGTGATTTCAGCTATTCTGGGCAATGATCTACCCGGATTAGGCACAATTTACTTGAGCCAGAGCGTGCGTTTCAAAGCGCCGGTGTTCATCGGCGATACGATAACGGCAACCGTTGAGCTAACGAATTATCGGGAAAATAAACGGATTGCCACCTTCAGCACCATCGT
>JACSRP010000121.1 GCA_014879665.1 Anaerolineae bacterium
CAGCGGCGGCAGTTCAGCGGCGGTGGCTGCGGGCATGGCGCTGGGCGCATTAGGTACCGATACCGGCGGAAGTATCCGCCAGCCGGGGGCATTCTGCGGCGTGGTGGGCTTGAAGCCGAGCTACGGACGGGTGTCGCGTTACGGACTGGTGGCTTTCGGCTCATCGCTGGACTGTGCCGGGCCGTTGGCGCGCACGGTGGCTGATACAGCAGAACTGTTACAGGTGATCGCCGGGCATGACCCGCTGGATGCCACCAGCCTGCCGGCGGCGGTGCCAGATTACCGCGCCAGCCTGACTGGAAATATCAAAGGGCTGCGAGTGGGCGTGCCGAAAGAATATTTCATTGACGGCATGCAAGGCGACGTGGAGAAATCTGTTCGCGCGGCTATCGAGCAGTTGAAAGCCTTAGGCGCGGAAATTGTCGAAGTAAGCTTACCGCACACCAGCTATGCGCTGCCGGTGTATTACATCATTGCGCCTGCCGAAGCCAGCGCGAATCTGGCACGCTATGACGGCATTCGCTACGGCGTGCGGGTTGAAAAAGGCGATATGTGGTCCACCTATAAAGCCACGCGCGGCGAAGGCTTTGGCGCGGAAGTGAAGCGCCGGATTATGCTTGGCACTTACGCCCTTTCCGCCGGATACTACGATGCCTATTACGGCAAAGCGCAGCAGGTGCGCACGCTGATCAAGCGCGATTTTGAAGAAGCCTTCAGCAAAGTGGATGTGATTGCCGCGCCGACTACGCCAAAGACGGCATTTCGTATTGGCGAAAACAGCGCCGACCCGCTGGCGATGTATCTTGAAGATGTGTTCACGCTTCCGGCCAGCCTTGCCGGGGTGTGCGGGATGAGCCTACCCTGCGGCTTTGACGGTGACGGCCTGCCTATCGGCATGCAGTTAATCGGCCCGGCGTTTGGCGAAGAAGCGATTTTGAAGGCGGGCTACGCTTACGAGCAGTCTACCGAATGGCATCAACGGATGCCGGTTTTGCCTAGCTAAGTCACCAGCGCGGGGGAACATATTACAATCTTCATTTAACTTCACTTCATTGGAGCAAGGGGTAATATGCCGCTTTTTCGAATCGATGAACAAACTAATACTCATCAGATAACTGCGGGGCGATTTCCACTTGAGCGTGACCTTCACGATCTGGTAGAAAAAAACCTAGTGAGCCTTTTTAACATCCGCTTTGTTGCTTCAGAATATGCGATCTGGGGTGATCAACCCGGCAGGATTGACACCCTAGGGCTGGATAGTAATGGCGCACCCACTATCATCGAGTATAAGCGTGAAGAAAAAGAAAGCATTATTAATCAAGGACTTTATTACCTTAATTGGCTTATAGATCATCCGGGTGATTTCACTGTTGCCGCGCAGAAAACCCTTGGATCACAAATAGAAATATCATGGGGTAATCCAAGACTACTGGTAATAGCCCAGTCATTCGCCAAATGGGATACCTATGCGGTCAAAAGAATGGGTGATGGTATTGAGCTTTGGCGCTATGTGTTATATGACAAAAACTTATTGTTCTTAGAACAAGTTTATGGTCAGCCTAGACAGGTTAGGGCTGTTTCGATTCCTGACGGAATGGAAATTATTCAAGTTGAAAAGCCTGACTATACCGTAAATTTCCATTTGGAAGATAAAAAAGAGCATATTGTAAATCTATTTTTAATGATTCGTGAAGGTATTCTAGGTTTTGCAACCGATGATGGCGAAATCATTGAAACAGCAAACAAACTCTATATTGCCTATCGCCATGGAAAAAACTTCTGCGAGATAGAGCTAATGTCTAAAAACCTAAAGATAACAATAGACATTCCCCTAAATGAGTTAGACGACCCCCAAAAGATAGCGCGTGATATGTCAAGTATCGGACATTGGGGTACAGGCGAAACCCAATTCAAAGTCGATAATGACGAGCAAATTCAATATGCACTCAATCTAATTGGGCAGTCATACTTAAGAACAATCTAAATGAACCATCTTCCCTTCAACAAACCTGGAAAGTTCTGGCGGGGCAACCTGCACACCCATTCTACGCAGTCGGACGGCACGCTTTCGCCAGAGCAGGTGTGCGCGTTCTACCGCTCGAATGGCTACGATTTTCTGTCCCTCACCGATCACTTCTTGCAGCAGTTTGAGTACCCGATCACCGATACCACGCCGTTTCGGGGTGATGATTTCACCACGCTGTTAGGCGCGGAGCTGCACGCGGGAAAAACCAGCATCGGAGAACTGTGGCACATTCTGGCGGTTGGTCTGCCGTTGGATTTCCCGCCCAACCTGCCCGACGAGGACGGCCCGGCGATGGCGCGGCGAGCGATGGAGGCCGGCGCTTTTGTGGCCTGCGCGCATCCAAACTGGTACAGCCTGAGCGAAACCGACGTGATCGCGCTAGGCGATGTTCACGCGATTGAGACTATCAACGGCATTTCCCGCGATCATAATGATCGCATAGACAGCTGGTACATGCTGGATGCGATGCTGAATCAGGGGCGGCGTTATTTTGCGCTGACCACCGATGACGCCCATTTTCACGCGCAGCATAACGACTTATTGCTCGGCTGGACGTGGGTAAAAAGCGAAAGCCTGACGCCGGAAGCGATTCTAGCGGCGCTGAAGGCCGGCGCTTACTACAACAGCAGCGGCCCGATGATTCACGATGTGCAGTTCTTGAGTCGAACGCGGGTGTATATTCGCTGTTCACCGGTGGATCACGTCTTTGTGACCGGGGTTGGCCCGCGCAGCGTTTACCATCATGCCAACGGCGTGAGCGAAATTGAACTAGATATCACGCGCTTAGGTGACAGCCCATTTTGCCGGATCACGCTGCGCGACCGGCTCGATCAACGGGCATGGACGAACCCGATCTGGTTTGAGGACTAAACCCGGTGAGCGTCGTTTGCTTCGGGGAACTGTTGATTGACTTCGTGCCTACCGAAAAAGGCGTGACGGTGGGCGCGGCGGCGCAGTTCATCAAGGCGGCAGGCGGCGCGCCGGCGAACGTGGCGGTGGCGCTGTCACGGCTAAATCATGCCGCTACTTTCCTAGGGCAGGTAGGCGACGATCCGTTCGGGCATTTTCTGGCGCAAACGCTGCAAGCGTCGGGCGTGAATATCGAGGGGCTGCGCTTCAGTCAGGAAGCGCTGACGGCGCTGGCCTTCGTGGAACTGAGCGACAGCGCAGATCGTTCGTTCATCTTCTATCGCAAACCCAGCGCCGATATGCTGATGCGCCCTGAGGACGTGGCCTTTGACCTGATTCAGGGGCAGCGCGTGTTTCATTTCGGCTCGATCAGCCTGATCAGCGAACCGGGTAGAAGCGCCACCCTGGCCGCAGTTGAATATGCGCGGAATAACGGCCTGCTCATCTCTTATGATCCTAACCTGCGCATGAACCTGTGGCCGGATCGAGAGGCAGCACATGCGGGGCTGATGATCGGCTTTGACTACGCGCAAGTTGTGAAAGTGAGCGCCGAAGAACTGGAATTTCTGACCGGCGGCAGCGATGCAATGGCGCTGTTTCGCCCGCAGACGCTGATTCTGGCGGTCACACACGGGGCGGAAGGCGCGGCGCTGCATACCCGCGAAGAAGCGGTATCGGTGCCAGCTTTTGCCGTGAACGCAGTAGATACGACCGGCGCGGGCGATGCTTTCATGGCCGCGCTGATCAGCGGAGTGCTGGAAGCAGGCGAAAGTTTAGCGGATCAACTGGCAGAGATCGGGCGGTTCGCCTGTGCCGCCGGAGCCATTACGGCCACGATCAAGGGGGCTATCCCCGCCCTGCCTACGCGCCAGCAGATTTACGGGTTTTTGAGCAGGGCTGTTGGCGATCAGGCATGACCCGTCGCCGCCAGCGCTTCCAGCAAGCGATCATGCGGCGTGCCGCCGCTGGTGACGACCATACCTTTATTGTGCGCCAGCGTGCGCCCTAAAGAAAAATCAAGCAGCGCGCCATCCAGATCAGTGATTACGCCGCCTGCCGCCTGCACGATAGCGACACCAGCGGCATGATCCCAGACTTTATGCGCCCTGCCGCCTTTGGGCAGCCGCACATAGACATCAGCATCGCCGCAGGCCACCATGCCGTATTTATCCTGACTATCAATGCGTTCCAGTTTGGGATTGATGAATCCAGCAGCTTTGAACACCGCTAACATGCCTTCGTGGTCGGCATGATCGTTTTCCACGCTTTCCACCGCACGGATATTGGTTAGCCCCTTAGGCTGCGGGCTGACCGCGATGCGATAGGTTTTGCCGCCTTCCAGCTTTTCCACCCGGGCAGCGCCGCCTTCCGTAAAAAATAGCAAGCCGGTGGTTTGCCCGGCAGGGTAGCCGGGGCAGCATAAAATGCCGGCAGCGGGCAAGCCCTGTTCCAGCACACCGCAGGCGATACAGTAGCGCCGCGCGGCGATGAAGCCCTTGGTGCCATCTACTGGATCGATCACCCATGTGCGTTCAGACTGGCGATCACGGCCAGCATTCATCCACTGAATTAAATCATCCTGAGTCACTGGCTGCGCCAGCACGTCAGACACCAGCGAGGCGATCAGCCCGCGGTCGCTTTCGCTCACCAGCGATTGAAACTGCTCGCCGCTTTCTTCGGCCAGCACCCCGTCATCAGGATACAAAGCATTGATCGCGCGGCATAGAATCGCCTGTGAACCATAATCGGCAATAGTGACCGGCTCGCCTTCTTTCATCAGCCCGGAGGCGTTCAGCGCCTGCACGCGGCGGGTGAGCACAGCCGCCTGGCGGACAGCTTTGAGAATTGGCTTCAAATCGAGCAAGAGCATCTTCCTTCACAGTTGGGCAATGCGCGGATTATAGCCTAACACCGCGAAAGGGCGGGGTACGGCACATAATAGTCGTATGATAAACTCCATCTATGCCGAAACAAATATTATTCATCACATGGTATACAGGATTAGGCGGCGGCGAAACCGCGCTGCTGGCGCTGGCAGATGCGCTCGATCCGGCGCGCTATGTGCCGCATCTGGCCGCGCCGCGTGAAGGCCAGCTTACCGAACAGTGGCGCAAGCGAGAATGGCCGGTGCATATTCTGCCCTTTCGCGGCGCGAGCACATGGTTTGTGCCGTTCATCTGGGCGCGATTTCCTATCGTCGGCAAGCTGCGAATGCTGATACAGGAACAGGGTTTCGCGGCGGTTTACAGCGATTATCACAGCCTGCCCTATGCCCTGCCCGCCGCTGAAGGCGCGGGCGCTGCTTCACTATGGCTATGTCATGGCTGGTGGTTCAAGCCGAAATTCTGGCAGCGCGCATTTTTCCGGAGGCCATCTATTACGGGATTTGCCGCCTCATGGGCGATACGCGATGGCTTTCTGGGCGATCCGCCGTTCATGCCGCCGGAACAGCTGCCGGTTTTGCCATTGGGCGTCAATACGCGGCGCTTTAAGCCAGACAATGACGGCGCTGCGCTGCGAAAGGAACTCAATATTTCCTCTGATGTGCCGCTGGTGGCGCTGATCGCGCGGTTTCAGGATGTCAAAGGTCACGATATTTTTCAGGATATGGCGCGGCGGGTGGCGGCGGAAATACCGGAAGCGCGCTTCATCGTCGCCGGAGACAATGTACATGGGGTCAGCGCCGACGATGCCTATAAAGCGCGGATTCTAAGACGCTGGAAAGATGACCCGCTGCTGTCGCAGGTCATTCAATATATCGGCTTTCGTGAAGATGCCGAGCAGGTGATCGCCGCCGCCGATGTGATCGCCTGCACATCGCATTTCGAGAGCTACGGCATGGTGAATCTTGAGGCGATGGCTTCGGGTAAGCCGGTCGTCAGCACGCGGCGCGGCGGCCCATCGGAGACGATTCTAGAGGGCGTGACCGGATACCTGATTGATTCTGGCGATACGGCGCAGTTTGCGACTCACGTAATTGCGCTTCTGCGCGATCCGGCGCTGCGCCAGCAAATGGGAGAGGCAGGCAGGGCGCGGGTGCTGAGCCAGTTTTCAGCGGAACAAATGGCGGCACAGTTCATGGCGGCGCTGGATCGCGTGATTTCGGACGTATAATGCAGGAATCAGCGGGAGGCTTAAGATGAGTGATGTTAAATTTTACTTTGACGAGCGCGTAGAATTGGCAGTTAGCCAGCAGTTAGCCCTGAATGGTTTTGATGTTGTGTCTGCGCACAGCCTGAATGCTCTGGGCCGATCAGATACCTTTCATTTACAAGAAGCCATAGAGATGGATCGCGTTTTGTGTACCTACGATCAAGATTTTTCACGGCTTGGAGCAAAAACCAGCGAACACGCCGTTATCATCTTTGCTCCAAAAAATAAAGCAGCTATTGGCGGGTGGATTCGTGAGCTTCGAATCATTGCAGGAAAAAACGCTGCCGAGGAGTTAAGCAGTCGGATTTTCTATCTGTCAACTCGATAGTAATAACGATGCGCATCCTTTTCATCTCCCGCTGCCCGCCCTACCCGCTGCATCTTGGCGATAGGCTGATTCTGTATCACCTTGCCCGTGAGCTTTCAGCACAAGGGCATACGCTTGATCTGCTGGCATTCGATGATCGCCCCGATTTACCAGATCAGCGCGAGGCCTACGCCGAATTTTTTAACAGCGTCGAAATTTTCCCCGCACCTTATCGTTCTACGGCTGCCATGCTGCGGCGCATCGTCATCCCGTCAGCCCGATTCCCCAAAACAGCATTGGCTTCATGGTCGCCGGAAATGGGACAGACCATCGCTCGTAAAATCGCCGCAGATCGCTACGACGTGGTGAATCTATTCGGCGGGATTCACGTTTACGAGTATGCAACTCTGCTTGCGGGAATACCGGCGATCATCACGCCCTACGAAAGCTACAGCCTGTATTTGCAGCGCCAGTCACAGGCGAGTGCGGCGGCTACCGGCGGATTTTTGCAGCGTTGGGCGGCTGAAGCCTATGAACGTTTCATGTTCACGCCGTATCGCCGCGTGGTGGTGCTGAGCGAACAGGATCGCGCAGCGCTGCTGAATTTGAAGCCTACACTGCAAGTTGAGGTGATTCCCAACGGCATTGATCTGCGCCAGTTTCCGCCGCCGGATTTGAGCGCGAACCATTCATCAACGATTCTGTTTACGGGCAACTTCGAGTATCCGCCCAACCGCGATGCCGCGCAGCTGCTGGCTGAGACTATTTTTCCGAAAGTGCGCGCTCAAATGCCGAATGTGCAGCTGGCGCTGGTCGGAAATGCGCCGTCTGCTGAAATGCTGGCGCTGGCAAGTGAGCAGATTCAGGTCACGGGACGAGTGCCGGATATGGGCGCATACTTACGTGAAGCGCAAATCTTCGCCTGCCCGCTGCGTTATGGCGCGGGGATCAAGAATAAGGTATTGGAGGCGCTGGCCAGCGGCTGCGCGGTGGCCGCAACCCCGCTGAGCATGGAGGGCATTGACGCGCAAGATGGCATCCACGCGCTGATTCGTGAGATTGATCAGATGCCAGAAGCGATTGTGCAGCTGCTGAGCGATTCAGCACTACGCGAACGGCTGGCGGCTAATGCGCGGGCGCTGATTGAAGCAAAGTACACATGGGAACGGGTGGCGAAAGCCTACCAAAAATTATACGAAACCGTTACCATCAGCATATGAGCGCGAAACCTATCCCCAAAACGCTGGTGATGATCCCGGCACTGAACGAAGCAGACAGCATCGCTTACGTGATCGGCAAGATACGCGAGCATGTGCCGTGGGCGGATATTGCGGTGATCAACGATGGCTCAACCGATGAAACGGCAGCGATTGCCCGTGACTGCGGCGCGATTGTGCTGATGCAGCCGTATAACGTGGGCATTGGCACGGCGGTGCAAACTGCGTTCATGTATGCCGAACGTCATGGCTATGACGTGACGGTGCAGAATGACGGCGACGGCCAGCATAACCCCGCCGAAATTCCGCTACTGTTAGCGGCGCTGGCGGAGGGCGATGCCGATCTGGTGATCGGCTCGCGCTACATTGAAGATCGCGGCTACGTAACGCCCTGGCAGCGCAAGATCGGGATCACGATTCTGGCGAAAGTAATTTCGCTGCTGCTGCGCCAGAAATTCACCGATCCCACGTCAGGATTTCGCGCCTCAAACCGCCGCGTGATTGAATTTTGCGCCCATAATTACCCGTTTGACTATCCAGAGCCAGAAGCGATTGTGCTGCTCACTCGCGCGGGCTTCAAAGTGCTCGAAATTCCGGTGACGATGAACGCGCGCTACGGCGGAATTTCCAGCATCACGCCGTTTCGCTCGGCCTATTACATGGTCAAAGTGATTCTCGCCATCTTGATTGATATGATCCGGAAAAGTCCCAAGACAATTCATTAAAAGGTACTCATCATGCCCCCCCAACCCCTCACTCACTTATCGCCCGTCTGGTCACACATGACCACTATGCAGCCGGTGCGCGGCGAAGGCATTTACCTTTACGACGCTGACGGCAATCGCTTCATGGACTTCACCAGCGGCATCGGTGTGACCAACACCGGCCACAGCCACCCGCGCGTGGTCAAAGCGATTCAAGAACAGGCGGCCAATTTGCTGCATGCGCAGATCAACATCGTGGTTGCGCCAGCAGTGATCGAACTGAGTGAACGGTTAAACGCGATCACGCCCGATAACCTTGACTGCTTCTTCTTCGCCAACAGCGGCGCTGAAGCTACAGAAGGCGCGGTCAAACTGGCGCGGCAGGCCACCAAACGCCAGAACTTGATCGTGTTTCAGGGCAGCTTTCACGGGCGCACCGCGCAAACGATGGCGATGACCACCTCCAAAACGGTATATCGCGCGGGCTATCAGCCGCTGCCGGGCGGCATTTTCGTGACGCCCTTCCCCTACAGCTATTTCTACGGCTGGGAAGAAGAACAGACCGTTGATTGGTGTTTGGAACAGCTGCATCTGCTGCTTAAAAGCCAGACCGCGCCGGAAGAAACGGCAGCGATTGTGATTGAGCCGATTCTGGGCGAGGGTGGCTATGTGCCAGCGCCGGATCGCTTCATGCAGGAACTGCGCAAGCTTTGCAGCCATTATGGCATTTTGCTGGTGGCCGATGAGGTGCAATCAGGTTTCGGGCGCAGCGGCAAGATGTTTGCCAGCGAGTATTCGGGTATCCAACCAGACATCATGATCATGGCGAAGGGGCTAGGCAGCGGCGTGCCAATTTCAGCGGTGGGCGCACCGGCAGAATTGATGAGCCGCTGGACAACGGGCAGCCACGGCGGCACCTACGGCGGGAACGCGCTGGCTGCTGCCGCCGCCAACGCCACAATTCAGGTGATGCAAGGCGAAGATTTGCCGGACAACGCGGCGCGCATGGGCGGCGTTTTGATCGAAGGCTTAAAGCAGCTTCAGGCGGAATTTCCGATCATTGGCGATGTGCGCGGGCGCGGTTTGATGATCGGCACCGAATTTACGCGGAACGGACATCCAGACAAAGATGCGGCCAAAGCGGTGCAAAAAGCCTGTCAGGAACACAATCTCTTGCTGCTGACCTGCGGCAGTTATGAAAATACCGTGCGCTGGATTCCACCGCTGGTGGTCAATGAAGCCCAGATCAACGACGCATTAGGGATATTTGCTGAAGCGCTGGGAGCGGCGCAGCAAGCGAAGCTTTAAGTAGAAGTTTTATGCGAATGTAAAATTGGCGCTCTCACTTTATACGTCATATACATAACGCAATCCATAAGTAATGGCCGGGATAGCACTGGAGCCATGTGTCGCATTTTCAATTATGAAGTACGTAGCTTCTAGCTCATCGTAATCTCGGCTTTGTATGGTCGCGAACATATCTTCGATAAGTGATCGTATTTGCTCCTCCTCGCCTGACGACATGAACAGACTGACGGGAAGCTCAGAATGATCATTGGAAAAGTCAGCCTCCAAGGGAATGATAGTATCCCACCCCGGACTGCCGGGACTCGCCGCCACATATCGGCTAAATAGTTCGGGGTTACTGAACAGACTATATAGCACAAACTGCCCCCCTAACGAATGCCCAATAAGCGTACGCTCCGCGGGGCTAGCGTCTGTCTGATAATGCGAGTCGATGAAAGGAATTAACTCGTTCCCGATGAATGCCAAAAACTGATCGGGGTTTTCGAGCATGTCGGTAATGCGCTCACCTAGCGGATTTTGCGGATAGCCAATGCCAACCACAATAAGATTAGGGAGTTCTTGAACTAGATTCTCAACCCGGATGAAATCAGTAACCGCCCCAAAGTAATAATTGGCATCCAGAACATAAACAACAGAATAGCGGCGGTTCGGGTCTGAACTACTATAGTTTTCGGGAAGCCCAACCAGAATTTGATAGTCCCTGCTACCTGAAGACATGGCAATAGTTTCAGTGTTCGGAATAACGAACTCCGGGTATCCATCGGGCTGATCGCCTTGTGATTGAATGATCTGCAACGGCAATCCAGCCATGAACAGAATGAGGATCAGTAACTTTTTAAGCCGAAACATGACCACCTCTATTCCCAATATTAATTTTTGATATTATAAGCCCACTATATATAAATAGTTAGAGCGCAGCAAACCCGCTGCGCTCTGGTCACTCCGTTTGATCAAGACAAAAACCCTGCCCATTTTCTGATGGACAGGGTGAGGAGTAATTACATCCCGGCTAAGGCGTCATCAGCCTGCTGCTGCAACGTGGCAGCCGCATCTTCTACCGACATGCCATTGCTGGTCACATTGGCAATCGCCTCGCTGACGAAACCGCGAATCGCGTTGTACGAGGGCGCATTGGGGCCATTGTACAGGCGAAGATCGGGGTTGTTCATCAGCGCGTTGCCCTGTTGGAAATACGGGAACAGCGCGGTATTCGGGAACGTTTCTTCGGTCAGCAGATCAACCGTTGAAGGAACCGGATTGAAATAGCCGGAACCTGCCGTCCACGCCAGCGCTGATTCAGGTGTCGCCAGATACTTCAGGAACAGCCAGCTTGCCAGCTGCGCTTCAGGCGTGCCCGGAACCAGGATGATGCCCGGCAAGAACACCTGAAGAATTTCATTGCCTTCGGTGTGCGGGAAGCTGTTCACTGACCATGTACCCTCAAAGCCATTATCATTGTTGGCCGAAAGCACGAAGGTCAAGCCAGCGGTGCTGGAGGCATAGAACGGCGTCAAGCCCAACGCAAAGTCGGTCTGTTCAGAGAAACGCTCGGCGGGAATGTAGCCGCAGCCCTGATCATACAGGTCTTTGTACATCTGGAGCGCCGCTGCTACTTCGGGGCTGGTGAAATTGTAGGCAGTACCGTCGAAAATCGCGCCGCCATTGGCCGCCACCCACGATTCAAGCTGGGAAGCATCGGTGGTCAGTGGGTAGCCATAACGCTGGGTGCCGTCGGCAGTGGTGGATGCAGCCGAAGCGCAGGCGGCGGCAGCGAAATCTTCAATGGTGCGCGGCACTTCGCTGTAGCCCAGTTCTTCCAACAGCGTATTATTGGCAACCTGCACCTGCGCCGACTGTTGATGCGGGAACGCCAGCACCGCGCCGTTGAACGGGTCGGCAGTGAGCGTATTGAAGGTCAGTAAGTCGGTATTGAAGTCGCTCATGTCGAGGCCGTAGGTGGCATCATTGACATATGGGCCAAGATCAGCCGCGCCGCCATCGAGGAAGTAGCTGGCGCCGTCATTGGCATAGCCCGCCACCAGATTCGGCAGTTCACCGGAAACGATGCCGGCGTTCATCAATTCACGCAGCGCGTTGTAATCACCCTGCGGCAGCGCCTCAACGGTGATGCCCCATTCATTGCTGGCATTAAATTCTTCAACCAGCGCGGTCATAGTTTCCAACTGCGCGCCGCTGTTGAACTGATGCCAGTAGACAACCGTTTGCCCGGTGGGATCAACGGCAGACAGGTCATCCTGTGCCATCACCGCGCCGGTGGCCACGGTCAGTGCTAACCCTGCTGCTAGTAACAACTTACGCATGCCTCAACTCCTTTGAGTATCTCGCTGCGAAAATGAGCGTTAATAACGTGCCTTGCAGCTATCCCCGGCGCGTTATCTCTTCCATCGCAAAAGCGCGATGTTCGGGGGCGATCAGGTAAAACATCCGGGTTCAGATCAATACAGAATATACCTCACAACGGCACTAGTCGGGCTATCCCTTCAGGCCGGTAGAGGCAATTCCTTCGGTAAACTGCCGCTGCGTGAAGAAATAAATAATCAAAATCGGGATGATCATGATTACCGAGGCCGCCATTTGCAGATGCAGCGCGGTGGGCGCATCGGTATTCACAAATTTAGTCAGCCCAACGGCCACTGGCCGCCATGCGTCGGTTTGCGTGACCAGCAGCGGCCACAACAGCGCATTCCATGAACCGATGAACGCGAAAATAAGGGTGGTCATCAAGGGCGCGCGCGAAAGCGGCACTACCACTGACCACAAAAAGCGCAGATGGCCGCCCCCGTCAATGCGCACCGCATCCCACAGGTCTTCGGGAATCTGCGCGAAAAACTGCCGCAATAGAAAGATAGTGAACGCCGAGGCCATGAAGGGAATGGTCAGCGCCGGCCAGTTATTGATCCAGCTGATGCCCAGCACCGCATCGCTCAACCGCCCGAGCCAGATCACGGTGAGGTAATTCGGGATCAGAATGGCGACATCGGGGATCATCAAAGTTGCCACCAGCATCCCAAAAATCAGGTTGCGCCCGACAAATTTCATACGCGCAAAGGCGTAAGCCGCTGGCACACAGAACAAAAGCTGCCCGACCACCGTGATCGCGGTGATGCGCACGCTGTTCCACATGAATTGGGCGAAATTAGCTTGATTCCAAGCATCAACATAGTTATTGAACTGCGGGCGCGTGGGCAGCAGGTAGCCCAGCGTCACTTCATTGATCGGCATCAGCGATGCGCTGATCATCCAGAAGAAGGGGAAAATTGCTTGCAGCAGCCCGATGATCAGAACGCCATAGATCAGGATACGGCCTATCCGTATCGTCGGGCGGCGGGTTTCACTGCTGGAGACGAGATCATTCAGGGTTGTATTAGCCATAGAATACCCGATCCCGCGAAATGCGATTCTGAACCAGCGTGAAGATCAGGATCACCGTGAACAGCACCAGCGAAAGCGCCGAGCCGTAGCCCATATTCGGCGTGCTCTGGCTGATGGTTTCGTAAATATATACGCCCACTGTATCCACCGACGAAGAGGCGGCAGGCGTGCGTAAAATCCATATCTGGGTGAACGATTGCAGCGTACCGATAATGGTGATCAGCGTCAGGAAGAAAGTGGTCGGCGAAAGCATCGGCAGGGTGATGCGCCGGAAAACGTTCCACTCGTTCGCGCCGTCAATACGCGCTGCCTCGTAAAGCTCGCCGGAGATATTGCCTAGTCCGGCCAGAAACAGCACCGTTGAATAGCCGATATAAGTCCATGAGCTGTAGATGATAATGACCACCAGCGCGAGGCTGGGGCCAGACAGCACATCAGGCACCTGCGGGCCGAAGATGAGCTTAAAGATACCCGTAGGCTCCAACAGCCATTTCTGAACCGGAATCCCCAGCGTCGTCAATAACTGGTTCACCGGCGAGGTAGCGCGATGCGAAAACAGGATGCCGAACACAATCGAGGTGGCGACAAATGGAGTCACATAGGGCAAAAAGTAGACCATGCGGAAGAACGACTGGAACTTGATCTTCTGGAACAGCAGATAAGCCAGCAGCAGCCCGAACATCAACTGTACTGGCACCGTCCCCAGTGTATACATCAGCGTGATGTTGAAGCCGCGCAGCAGATCATCATCTGAGCCAGAAAGCAGCATCGGCAGTTCGCCTACAAACGCATAGCCGCCAACCATCAACATGCTGGCAGCGGCAAATTGCAGCACAAAACGCAGGTTTCCCCCGCGGTTCGCACTCCGCCACAGCAGATAGGCAGTACCCAGCATGATCACGCCGGCGCTGATTATGGCGGCCTGCGTCCAGATCGGCAGTTCGTTCCCGGCTTCGCGCGCGGTTTCAATGGCGAGGAACACTTCCGAGACGGTCAATTGCAGCGTGAAGGTGGCGATGATGAGCAAGAAAAATGCGCTGGCGGCCTGCGTCAGAAGCTTTTCAGGACGATCTGATTTGATCGCCCAGAAACAGAGACCGGCGAGGATAACTGCTGCGAAGATGCCTAGAAGCATCCAGTTTCCGGCCTCAACCACCTGCGGAGTCTGAAAGCTGGCGATCAATTCGCCAATAAACAGCTCGCCAGAACGCGCCTGTGCGCGCAGCCTTTGGGGAATATCCAGCACAATCGGCAGCCAGATGACGACCCAGTTCACTATCAGCGCCGCCGCGCCTGCCGCTGCCACGCCGGGAATTAAATAGAGATACCGCGCCGGTTGGCCGCGATTCTGCTTGATGAAGCGCCACAGGGTGACGCCGGCATAGGCGGCTGCGCCCGCGGCAATCCAGATGAAAACCACATAGGCAAAATCGCCCAATGCGCGCTGGTAGTTATCCAGCCCGATGAACTCTTCGGGGAAGCGCCGCCACCGGTGCAGGCTGACGAACAGCGCAAATGCCACCGGCAGAATGCCAAAAGTCATGATTAGGGTTAGCGCGGGCGTTAAGAACAGATAGGCGATGATATTTTCACGAATGATGCGCCTACGTTGCCCGCTGAGATTGAACACTGACATAATATAATTATGGGGTTGGATTATAGAAGTCACTGGCAGAAGTGTAGACGATTCGGGGCGCGGGTGCGAGAAAATTGGGCTGATTTTACAAACGCTTAATTTAAGCCGTCGTAAATTAACATTCCGACCGCGCCAATCAGTCCATCTGAATGCCAATCTGCCGCTTTTCGTCTACAATCGAGCCAACATACTGATTTTAGATTGTTGTTTTTGAGGAGCGCATCATGCTGAACGCGGCAGAAATTGCTAAGGCCAATAAGGAATATACGCTTGCCAGTTGGGTGGCGCAGGGTACATGGAATCCGATTCCCATCGAGCGTGCGGAAGGCGTCTACATCTATGATGCCAATGGCAAACGCTATCTCGATTGGTCATCGCAGCTGGTGAATGTGAATATCGGCCACAGTCACCCGCATGTGGTCAAGGCGATACAGGAACAGGCGGCCAAACTGTGTTATGTTGATCCGTCATTTGCCACCGAGCCGCGCGGGCGTTTAGGCGAACTACTCGAAGAAGTGACCCCCGCTAATATTAGCAAAGCCTTCTTCACCAACGGCGGCACTGATGGCGTTGAAAATGCCATGAAAATGGCGCGCATGTACACAGGTCGCCAGAAAATTCTCACCCGCTACAAAAGCTATCATGGCGCAACCTTCGGCAGCATGAGCGCCGGGGGCGACCCGCGCCGCCTCGCTAACGAGCCGGGCGTGCCCTGGATCGTGCGCCTGCCAGACCCGTATGCCTATCGCAATCCGGCTTATCGCGGGCATACGCAAGAAGAAGGCGATCTGATCCTTGCTGAAATGATCGAAGACATCATTCAGGCAGAAGGCCCCGAAAACTGCGCCGCGATTCTCATTGAAGGTTACAGCGGCTCCAGCGGCATCATGCAGCCTTCCGCCGTTTTCTTCACCCGCCTGCGCCAGTTGTGCGATCAATACGGCATTCTGCTGATCTCCGATGAGGTGATGAGTGGTTTCGGGCGCACTGGCGAATGGTTCGGCATTGACCATTACCCCGATGCCAAAGCGGATATGCTGGTCATGGCAAAAGGCATCACCAGCGGCTATGTCCCGCTGGGCGCCGTCGCCGTTTCTAGTGAAATTGCCGCCTATTTCGAAGAACATGTGCTGCATACTGGCCTCACCTACAGCGCCCATGCGCTGGCCTGTGCGGCTGGCGTCGCCACGATTGAAGTCTACCAGCAGGAAGGCTTGATCGAGCGTTCGCGCCAGATGGGTAAGGTGCTGCGCCGTGGGCTGACCGATCTGGCGGAGAAGCATCCGGTGATCGGGGATATTCGCGGCAGCGGCTTGCATCAGGTGATCGAGCTGGTCAAGAATCGTGAAACCCGCGAGCCGCTAAGCGCCTTCAATAAGCCGTTCAGCGACGCGATGAAGACCGTGCCGAAGGCGCTCAAAGAACGGGGATTGAGCACGATGGTGCGCTGGAACTATATCTTCAACTGCCCACCGCTGATCGTGACCGAAGAACAGATTCAGCAAGGCCTCGCCATTCTGGATGACGTGCTGACCACGATTGACGGATTTTACGAAGAGTAGGGACGGAACCCGGTACGCTCAATGAATAGGGAGTAGTGAAAGATGAGGGCATTAAACTCGCAACCTCACCCCTTAATCCCCTCTCCGTGCACGGAGAGGGGAAGCTAAACGTAGTGCAGCGGGGTGAGGTGAAAGATTGTATCCCTGATGTTCATCACTCTAAATAAATATCCCAAAAGACCTGCCTTCGTGCAGGTCTTTTGTTTACCCGTGAACCTTTTGCCGCGATCATGGTAATAGGCAGCAGGAGCGAAACAGCAGCGTGGTCAGCGACGAAATACTGGCGGTAAAACTAAAAAACGGGGATAGATCGGCGCTTGAAATGCTGTTTGAGCGCCACTACGACAGCCTTTTCGGCTACCTGTTTCGCATGACTTTTGGAGATCGGGCATTGGCAGCAGATTTAGCGCAGGAAAGTTTCTTACGGGTGCTGCGGGGTATTCAAACTTACGACACGGCAAGGCCGTTCAAAGCCTGGCTGTACGGCATCGCCACGAACGCCGCGCGTAACGCTGTCGCCAGCGCCGATACTCGCCGCACCGAATCGTTTGAGGCCGATGCCGACTATCCCGATGAGGCGCCGCCCTTCGAGCAAACGCTGCTTGAAGCTGAAGCCGCATCCAGCGTGATCGCCGCGTTACGCCAGCTTCCGGAACACCAGAGAGAAGCGATTGTGCTGTTCTATGACCAGTCGTTCAGCCTCGCGCAAATTGCCGACACCTTGAATATCCCCGTCGGTACCGTGAAATCGCGGCTTTCGCTGGGTGTGAAACGGCTGCGCGAGATCATTGGGGCGGAAAATAGATGACTGACTTTGAGGATCATGATACTGCAAACGAGTCCTTTGATGACTCCAGCGTGCGCGGCTTCTTGGGGTCATGGCAAGCGCCGAAAGCCGATCCTGCTGCAAAGCAAGCGAGTTTGGCGGCGCTGTATCAGGAACTAGCGGCGAACAGCAGCGCCGAAATACCGCCAGCATGGGCAGCAGCCCGCCCGCGCTGGTCAATGCTGCAAGTCTGGCTGATCTTGCAGTCGCAAATTCGGCTGGTGCATCGCTGGATATGGGCCGGCACCGCGCTGATTCTTCTGCTCGGCCTGCTGGTCACGCTGGCTTCGAACAGCACCAGCAGTATCACGGCGCTTCCCTTCGTGCTGGCCGCGCCGATCATCGCCGCGTTGGGGGCTGCCCTGCTCTATGGCGATGACACCGATCCGCCGCTTGAGCTTCAACTTTCAACGCCGATTCCGCCGCGTGCAATTCTGCTGGCGCGGCTGGCGCTGTTATTCTGCTTCAATCTAGGCGGGGCGCTGATCGGCAGCATCATATTAGCAGTTCTACGCAGCGACATCACATTTATGCCGCTGGTCTTAAGCTGGCTTGCCCCCATGACCGCGCTTTCAGCATTCGCCTTCCTGTGCAGCGTGGTGTTATTCGATGCCGCGCTCAGCGCCATCATCAGCCTGCTGATCTGGATGGCGCTGGCATGGCGGCATCTGGGCGGGGCTGCCCTGCCGCCAGCAGTGAGCGCCCTCTTTCCCGATCTTTGGAGCGCCCGCCTGCAGCCCGCCCTATTCTTAGCCGCCTTGGCCGCCGTCCTGTTCGCGCTTTTCCTAGCGGATCGGGAAATACGCTGGGCGAACACCGGAGAAAATTAAGTGGCAGCCACCCCGTCACCCCACTATTGGCCGTTCGCATGGCGTATGGCGTTCCGGGCATCTTCGCCGTGGTTCGGGATCATCAGCGGCGCGATCTTCCTGCTTATGATGATTATTCCAGACCTGCGCGGGCGCGGTGTTGAAGTTGCCCTGCCACTGATCGCTGGAATTCAGGCGGCGCTGCTGTTTTCGCCAGATGACGAGCCGGCTTTAGAGATGCAGTTGGCCGCGCCGCGCCCGGTTTCCTACATCCTCTATGAGCGCCTGGCAGCAGTACTTATTGCGCAGGGCATCGTCGGCGTGATCGGCACTATCCTGATCAGCGCAATCACCGGCGTTACCCCGCTAGTTGTTGTGATCGGCTGGCTGCCGCCCACCATCGCCGCGGTTGGCTTAGGGCTGCTAGGGACATTCATCTCGCGCCGTTCCAGCGCCGGCGTGCTGGCGGTGATTCTGGTCATCCCGTCCATGTTCCTCGGCGCAGATTTATTGATCATGCGCTTTCCTGAGTTATTTCCGCTGCACTTCTTCTTTCAGCCAATGTTCGCGGCGATAGGCGCAGGGTATTTCAACGCCGTGCCGGAATTACTGTACGCCATCAACCGGATCGCCATCACCCTGCTCGGCGTTCTAGCAATGCTGCGCCTCATATTCGGCATGAGAAATGCCGAATCTCTGCTTGGCGTCAACCGGAAAAGCGACTAAACAAAGGAACATCACATGGCACTCTCACAAATGGCGGCTGTCGTTCGCTACGAACTGCTGATGGCATGGCGGCGGCGCGCGCTGCTGGTCATGGGCGGGTTTTTCCTGCTGGCGCTGATCGGTTTCACTGCGATGCAGCCGCCTGCGCCAGTCGAGTTAGCGGGTACTGTGCAAGTAGATACCAGCACCGACCCGCCGACGATCATCCAAGAGTATTCGGCGGTGGACGGGCTTACCGTTGAAGAATTAAATATCTCGCTTAATTTGCTTCCCAACACCCAGCTTGTCGTGACCATGATCGCGGTTATTTTCCCCGTGCTCGTGGCGATTACAGTAGTCGTTTTCTTTGCCGAATCAATCCCGCTTGATCGCCAGTACCGCGTGCGTGAATTATTCGACTCTACGCCGTTAGCCAATGCCACCTATCTTGGCGGCAAGCTGCTGGGCGCATGGGCGGCGCTGGGGCTGACGCTGCTGGTAGTGATGATCAGTTTCGGCATTTTAGCGCGCTTGATAGTCGGGGCATTTGACCCGCTCACTTACTTGCAGGCGTGGTTTCTGGCGGTATTCCCGTTTGCGCTCACCTGCACGGGCTGGAGCGTGCTGGCGGCAAGCGGCGCCGGATCGCGGCGCAAAGCCATCATGATCGGCTTAGTGCTGGTGCCGGGCGCAATGATCCTTTACGCCTTATTCTCGATTCAATTCTGGGCAGTTGTGCTGGATGTTGGCTCACGGATGAGCGCCGATGAACCGCTGACGCTGACAGCATTATTTGGCGAAGCCATCTCTCAATCGGCGGTGATGCAGCTGTGGTTCCTAGCATCCGTCGCCGCCCTCTTTCTGATCGTCTGGGCATGGTCGCGGGTGCGCGGCTGAGGAGTAAATCATGATCACCATTTCCCATCTCAGCAAAATCTATCGCCGCGGCGTGAAGGCGATTGATGACATCTCGCTGGAAATTGGCACTGGCATGTTCGGGCTGGTCGGGCCAAACGGCGCGGGCAAAACTACTTTCATGCGCATCATCGCCGGGCTGCTGAAGCCGACCACAGGCGAAATCAGCGTATTCGGCCACAACCTGCGCAGCTATGCTGGCAAACAGGCGGCCAAGGCACAGTTGGGTTATTTGCCGCAAGATTTAGGGCTGTACCCGAACCTGAATGCCTATGAATTTCTGGATTACATGGCAATTTTGAAGGGAATCACCGGCGGCGCAGATCGGCGGCGGCAGATTGACACGCTGTTGGAGCAGGTGCGCCTGACTGATGCCGCCAAACGCCCACTGAAAACCTATTCCGGCGGCATGAAACGGCGGGTGGGCATCGCGCAGGCGCTGCTAGGCGATCCGCGCTTGATCATCGTGGATGAACCCACCGCCGGGCTTGATCCTGAAGAGCGTATCCGCTTCCGCAATCTACTGGCCGACGCTGCCGCCGGGCGTACCATCATCTTATCCACGCATATCGTGGAGGATATCAGCCAGAGCTGCAGCGATCTAGCGGCCATGCGCGGCGGCAAAGTCATTTATCGCGGATCACCGCAAGACCTGATCGCGCAGGCGCGGGGTTCAGCTTGGACGATCACCACGCAGGGAGAGCGTCCCAATGGCGGGCTGACCATCGTCTCTACGCTGCAGCTGGCAACTGGTGTACAGTATCGCGTGTTGGGCAGCCCGGACGGGAATTACGATGCCGCGCCGGTTGAACCCAGCCTTGAAGATGGCTATATGTGGTTGATGACGCAGCGTGAAACTGGCGTTCCTGCGTGACTATTCGCCCGGCCTTAATATTTGAGAGGCAGCATGCCCGAAAACCTTTTCACGACGACCGCGCAAATTTCGCCAAGGCCACCCTTTGATTTCGACAAAACGCTGAATTTTGTGCGCGGTTTCTCGCCCGCTTATGGCGATCAGACCGCAAATGATGGCATCTTGACCAAAGCCACCCGCCTGAACGGGCAAGCGCTCGTCTTTTCGGCACAGTCTAGCGGCGCCATTGATGCGCCAGCGCTGCAAGTGACGCTCACATCTACAGAGCCGCTCAACGAAGAAAATCGGCAGGCCGCGCTTGAGCGCATCCGCTTTTATCTGAGCGTGGATGATGATCTGCTGCCTTTCTATGCGCTGGCGCAAGATGACCCGAACCTTGCGCCCATCGTCAACAAACTTTATGGCTATCATCAGCTCAAGTTTCTGACACCGTTTGAAAATGCGGTCTGGGCTATCCTCTCATCGCGCAATCGCCACCCCAACGCCGTCAACGCCAAACGGCGGATCATCGCGGCTCACGGCGGCAGCCTTGTTCTGAACGGCGTTTCCTATGCAGCTTTTCCGGAGCCGCTCGACCTTCTCGGCGCTTCACCGGATGAGCTGTTGGGGTATGTACGCCAGCAGTACCGCGCCGACTTTTTGCGCTCGGTGATCTGGGCATTTGCCCATATAGACGATGAATGGCTGAAAGCCGCGCCCTATGATGAAGTTTATACGTGGCTGCGGGGTATTAACGGCATCGGCGCGTGGTCAGCAGAATTTATCATGCTGCGGGGGCTGGGGCGCATGGAACGCCTGACCACGCCGGACACCGGGATGCTCAATGTTTTTGCTCGCTGTTATGCCGAACCGGCAGATGCGAAAAATGTCTTAAACGTGGCGAAACGCTACGGAGATTATCAGGGCTGTTGGGCGCATTATTTGCGAGCAGGAGGGTAGAATCTACCCTCCATTTTCGGAGGCAGTTACAGGCTCAGTGATGCCTAAATAGGGCAAGCTCGCCAGCATATCGGCGGCGGTATCCATTTCCAAAGTCATTGAGGGGGGATTGGGCAGCGCGCGCAGCTTTGCCAGTATCACGTTGTAGTCCAGCGTGCCAGCAGGATCGCCAAGCGCGCGGTGTACATCCAGAATATGGTCGTTGTTGTTTAGATGCGTGTGTACCAGCCATGGCGCCGCCGTTCGCAGCCATACATCCACCGGCACATCCGAAAATAGGCTGGCATGCCCAACATCCAAACAGGCGCGCAGATTGGGATGGTTCACGCCTGCCAGCACCTCACAAATGATATCCGGGTCAAACTCCCACATATTTTCGACTGCGGCAATTACCCCGCGCGCGCCAGCATAATCAGCGACTTCTTTGAAAAAGCCAACATTCCGCTTCTGCCAGCCAATTCGGTAATCCTCATTCTTGAGCGAGGCGATGAAATTGGCATGAAAGACCACAATTTTTGCGCCTAACATCTGCGCGATGTCTAAAGCCTGCTGGTAGCGATCCATCACCAGCGCATTGATGCGCTGATCAAGGCTGCCGGGGGCCATATCAAAGAAAGGCCCGTGTAAAGTGATCATCCCGCGCACAGGTGAAAGTAATGTCTGTGTATCCGCAGCGGTTTGGCGCCAATCGCCATCCAGAATATCCGGCATTGCGAAGGTGAGCAGTTCAACGCCGAGGCCATATTCAGCGGCAAGGCTGACCACATCTTCTACGTTACGCGGCGCTGCGCTCAGCAGTATCTGTTCGCCCACCCCGGCCCCCATTTTTACAAGATCATAAAAGCCAGTCTACACCCATAATGCTGACATGAGCAACCACTATAGATTGAGACTACTCATCTGTTTCACGATGATGCCAATAAATTGTAACAAAAATTGAACAAGATGTTACAGTCACGCGCAACTTGCTTCACCTGCAAATGCTGCCGGCGTCCACACGGGCGTCGTATTGCCAAGCGACTCTGGCAGCACCCGCACCTGTGCCGTATTCATATCCACCAGTGCCATTGCATAGGCGCTGCGAACCGCCAACCAGCGGCCATCGGCGCTGAAACGCGGCGCATAAGGGTAAATCAAGTCTGGAGATTGAAAGAAGATCGTAGAATCAACATCGGCATTCCCGACCAGCGGAATACGCCAGAGGGTATTCGTTTCAATCCCACCAATGAATCGCGCGGCAGTCAGCATCGCCGAGCTGTCCGGCAGCCATGTTAAATCCAACGTCAGCACCGGCTGATAACTCAACTGTGTAGGCACAGCATCGGGCGAATTGCCCACCATCCAGAATTGATCGGCGTTGGGCGACGGCGAGTACACAAAGCCGATCAGATCGCCATCTGGCGACCAGCGCGGCGAATGAACCCCGCCAGAAGGAAAATTAGTCAGTCGGTATTTGGCTGCCCCATCGGCGCTCACGATCCAGAAATCGGCTTCGCGCACAGGGGTTGTATCGCCGCTTTGCTCGTAAGCCACATAGAGCAGCCAGCGCCCATCTGGCGACCAGCGTGGCGTATGTTCATCGCCTGAAATGCTGTAGAACTGCGGGGTTCCGCCGCCCGATGGCACCCATGCAATCCGGTGATCCGGCACGCCATCGCCGTCATCTTCAGTGGTGTAATAAGTAAAGGCAATGCGATCATTGGCTGTATCTGGTGACCACTGCGCCTCAAACACGCCGTAGCCGGGGGCCATCCCCGTGACCAGCTCGCGGGTGTCACTGCCATCCAACCGCGCTGAATACAACCGCCCCGGCTCATCACCTTCGGTCAGTGTGAACAGCACCCGGCAGCCATTCGGCGAAAAATCCCATACATGATGCAAACGGTTGTCAAATTGCAAATCGCGGCGCGCGCCGGTGATCGCATCCACCAGTACAATGCGATCTGCCAGTGCGGTTTCAAAGGCCACCACCGGGCCAGTTAGCACCACGTCGCCGGGCTGCCCCGGCGCAGCGGCCACAGTTGAGAAGTTAAAGAGGAAGAGGATGCACAGGCTTAAAGCAGCGCATTTAGAGGCCATAAAAGTGCCTCGCTTCTAGGTTCAGGTGTAGTAAATGGCGATCCGTTTACCGTCAATATCTTGCACGGCAACATCTATCTCATAGACATTACACATGACATTCGCATTGATAATATCGTATGGGCTGCCATGACAGGCAATCTTACCGTCTTTCATGGCAACGATATAGTCTGAATAACACGATGCGAAATTGACATCGTGCAGCACCAGCACAATGGTCTTATGAAGCTCATCGGCAGCGCGCCGCAGAATTTTCATCATCGCCACTGCATGCTTCATATCAAGGTTATTCAGCGGTTCATCCATCAAAACATAGTCGGTATCTTGGCACAACACCATTGCCACAAATGCCCGCTGCCGCTGCCCGCCGGAAAGCTCATCCAGAAACCGTTCAGACATACTTTCAAGGTTCAGGTATTGCAGCGCCATCCGCACGTGTTTGAGGTCTTCAACGGTCGGGCGGCCTTTGGAATACGGGTAGCGCCCGAATGTGACCAGATCGCGCACCGTCAGCCGCGATCCGATATGGTTATCCTGTCGCAGAATAGACAATCTGCGCGCCAGCACATCGCCCGCTGTGGTGGTGACATCGAGGCCATCTACCAGCACCTGCCCGCCGTTCATCGGCAGCAAACGGCTGATCATAGACAGCAGCGTAGATTTGCCCGCCCCGTTCGGCCCGATGATCGAGGTGATGCCCCCCGCCGGAATTTGCAGCGTTACGCCGTCAACGACCACTGCCTTATCGTATGCTTTGGTGACGTTCTTAATCTCGATCATCGGCCAACCCCCCGGATCAACAGGACAATAAACACGATTCCCCCGAGGAATTCAACCACAATACTCAAACTGGTATTGAAGGAAAACAGGCTTTCAACCACCATCTGCCCGCCCACCAGAAACAATATAGACAGCCCGACGGCGAACGGCAGTATCCAGCGATGCTTGTAGGTACCTGCAACTTGATACGCAAGATTCGCCACCAGCAGGCCAAAAAAGGTGACCGGCCCTACCAGTGCCGTAGAGACCGAGACGAATATTGCGATCACGATCAGGATGATGGTTACAGTGCGCTGGAAATTGAGGCCAAGGTTGACCGCAGTTTCGCGCCCTAAAGCGAGGATGTCGAACGTATGCCCGATGCGCCACAGCACCACTGATCCACCCACGATCAACGCTGCCGAAACCCACAGCAAGTTACGGTCAAAGCTGTTGAAGCTGGCGAATAACATGTCCTGCAAAACTGCAAACTCGTTCGGATCGATCAGCCGCTGCATCATGCCTGCCGTGCTGCGAAACAGCACCCCGAAGATGATGCCCACCAGCAGCAGCAGATGCAGGCTGCGCCGCGTCCCCCCGAAAAGCCAGCGATACAGGAGTCCGGCGAATAAGACCATGATCGCCACCTCCATCACAAAGCGCAGCTGCGGGTTCAGTGTCGAGGCGGCATGCGCCCCCAGCGCAAATACCAGCACCGTTTGAATCAGCACATAAAGCGCGTCGAAGCCCATGATCGAAGGCGCTAGAATGCGATTGCCGGAAACGGTTTGAAATAACACCGTGGAAACTGCCACCGCATAGCTGACCAGCACCAGCGCCAGTATTTTGGTCCCGCGAAACGGGATCACAAAATCCCAGTTTCCCCGTGAATTCAGCGTCATGAAGAGGGTAATCACGCCGGCAACCAGCAGGCCGAGGAAGAACAGCCGTTTAGCAGGCCGTGAAAAGGTAAGCCTGCGAGGCCGCTTTGTCGTCGTAGACGAGGAAGACAGGAAGGTATCAAGCGACATGAGCATCCTTACGCAGCAGCATAAAGAGGAACAAAATGCTGCCGACCACGCCTACTACCACGCCGATGGGAATTTCGTAAGGGAAGCGAATCACCCGCCCGATCATATCGCAGACCAGCACGAACCCCGCACCGATCACAATCACCCATGGCGCCGTGCGCCGGACGTTATCGCCCTGCATTTGCCGTACTACGTTGGGGACGATTAGCCCCAGAAACGGGATCATGCCCACGGTCACCACCACTACAGCCGTCACCATCGAAACGATGATCAAGCCGAGAGTCATCACCCGATTATAATTCAAGCCTAAATTGGTGGTGAAGTCCTGCCCCATTCCGGCAACGGTGAAGCGATCCGCGGCGATATAAGCCGCGATCATCAGCACCAGCGAAATCCACAACAGCTCATAGCGCCCGCTTAATATTCCGGCAAAGCTGCCGGTCAGCCACGCATTGAGCGATTGCAACAAGTCCAACCGGTAAGCAAAGAAGGTAGTGATCGCGCCGATCACTCCGCCCAGCACGATACCCACCAGCGGCACCACCAGCACCGAACGCAGCGGAATCGAGCGCAAAATCCTCAGGAACAAGAACGTCCCCATAAGCGCAAAAAGGCTGGCAACCAGCATCTTACCGAAGATCGGCATTTCCGGCGCGAGGACGGTGACCACCAGCAGCCCTAACCCGGCAGATTCAACTGTGCCAGCAGTCGAAGGTTCAACGAAGCGATTGCGCGCCAGTATTTGCATGATCATGCCCACCAGCGCCATCGAGCCGCCCGCCAGCAAAATCGCCAGCGTTCGCGGGATGCGGCTGATCAGCAGCACTTGCAGCGCGCGGCCATCGTCGGAATTTGCGAATAATTTTTCAGGCGTCACATCACTAACGCCGATGAAGATGCTCAGAATAGTGAGGCCGATGATCGCCAGCACGGCAATTCCGAGCTGTTTTTGATAGGTATCAAACACTGGAATAACCAACACTCCTGATAAATTGAGACAGCAGCAGGCGCAGACACATCATCGGTGTGTCATGCGCCGCTGCTGAAACATACGTGGGCTGCATGTAACCGCCCCGTTTAGCGTTTGTTACGCTGCTGCTTCTACTTCAATCACGCCCATGGCAATGCCGACTTCATCTACCATTTCCTGAAGTGCGCCAAGCCCCCCTGAAACAATATACCAGTTGGACGGATTGAGGTTGATAACCTGTTCATTCTGCCATGCGGTGGTCTGTGCAACCAGTTCATTATCCAGCACGTTCAGCGCCGCGGTGCCTTCTTCGCCCACAGCTACGTCACGATCAAGCACAATCAACCAGTCAGGGTTAGCTTCCAGAATAAACTCAAAAGAGATCGCTTCGCCGTGCGTGGCCGCTTCGATATCTTCGATCACCGGCGCAAAGCCTAGATCATCATGAATCCAGCCAAAACGTGAGCCTACGCCGTAGGCGTTCACTTCGCCGCCGCTGATCATCACGATTAACGCGGTGCCAGCTTCAGCAGTCGCTTCCTGCACAGCTTCCACGCTCGCCAGAATTTCTTCTTGCAGCGCGGCAACTTCTTCTTCCAACCCGAAGATCTCGCCAAGAATTTCAGCATTATGGAAGTTGCTGGCGAGGAAATCGGTGTTGTCTATGGTCAGGTCAATCGTCGGCGCAATCGCCGCAAGTTCAGGGTATACAGCCGCCGTGCGCGCGCTCACGATGATCAGGTCAGGATCAGCAGCAGCAATCGCTTCGTAATCCGGCTCAAACAGAGAGCCAATCTTCAGATAATCATCAGATGCGTACTGTTCCAGTGTTTCCGGAAAAGCGAAATCCGGCACGCCAGCCACTTCCACGCCCAGCGCGTGCAGCGTGCTCAACGAAGCAAGGTCAAAAGTCAAGACGGTTTCAGGATTCAACGACACTACCGTTTCACCCTGAGCGTGAATTACTGTAATTTCATCCGCTGAATCTTGAGCGCCCACCAGCCCAAGCCCGCTGACCAGCAAAGCCATAAGCGCCAGCAGCGCAGCGGCAGTTTTATGAAAACGCAGATTGTGAAGACCGACCATCTAATGCTTCTCCTTAAAAACGAAAAGTAAACAGCATGTGCTGGATTCCACGATTATCAGGGGTTGTTCGCTCAATTTCCACGCAGCGGGTTAATTGTGAATTTATTAACGAGAGCAACTAGAATCATCCCTGAATTACAAATCGTCCCATCTCATCCGTCACAATTATGTTTCCAGATCGCAGACTATGATTTAACCCGCGCGAAAGAATTGATAAATCGCCGTTTAACGAAGCGAGGAATCACTCATCAGCACCTATCCGTAGATTGAACGTCAGGCATCCGTATGAGCCTACAGGCCAACCGGGTGGTATCGTCATCATCATCTGCCAGATGCCCCCCACATCTGCCGCAGGTGAATTCCCCAGAACCAAACGCCTCCGCGAGGGAGGCGTTTGGCCTTTCTACGCCACAGCCGGTAGCCGGGAAACGCTCATCTGTGCTAAAATTAAACTATGTACGCACAGGTCATTTTCAATCTCCCGCTTGATCAGCCCTTCACTTATGCAGTGCCAGAGGCGCTGGCAGGCCGCATCACCACCGGGCATCTGGTGCAGGTGCCGTTTCGCACCGCCACCGAATATGCAGTTGTGGTTGAGCTAACCAGCCAGCCCCCGCCTTACGCCACCAAGCCCATCCTGATGCTGGTGGATCAGCTTCCGGTGGTCACACCGCGCGAAATTGAACTGGCGCTGTGGCTCAGTAAGTCGCTGGCCGCCCCGCCGGGC
>JACSRP010000241.1 GCA_014879665.1 Anaerolineae bacterium
CCTGAGCCGATATTGGCAGCAGCGCCGTCACCAACGGCCAGCGCAAATGGCAGCTCACGCAAAACCGGCCAGCGCCGCGCGTAGGAGTCGTTTAAGCCGCGTTGTAGTGCGCTGTAATCAGCAAGCGGCGATAAGTGGTCGGGCTGAACGCCTAACACACTCAGCCATGTGTGATCCCATGTGAGCGATGCGCGATTGAGCAGGCCACTCCACGAAGCGACCGAATAGCTGCACGGGATGACGCCGCCAAACCACTGCTGGTAAAGATAGGTTCCAAAGTCAAGCCAACGGTGGGCTTTACGCCACAATTCAGGGCGTGTTTGCTGCAACCAGCGTAGTTTCGCCGGGTGATAGGCGCTGTGAATCGGGCAGCCAGTGCGCTGATGAAGCGCTTCAGCATCTATTTCCTGTGCTAATGCGGCGGCGGCTTCTGCACTGCGAGTGTCGGCATATGTGTAAATCGGGGTGATAAGCTCTCCGGCGGCATCCACACCGATCAAATTGCCGACAAGTGTGGTCATGCCTACCGCCGAAATAGATGAGGCCGCTGGATGCGCCAGCACCTCATCCATACAGGCTTCCACTAAATGACGCAGCAGTTCAGCCTCTATTTCGGCGGCGCCGCCCTCGCGTACTATAAAAGGCGTTTCACGGCGAACCACAGCATCAGGAATCAAGTGCGCGCGCTCATCAAACAACAGCGTGCGCACCGAAGAACTGCCTATATCCAGAATTAATAATGTCACCGGGCGCCACCCTTGTGGAATCGTGGCGCTATTTTCGCCTTCTCAGGGGGTGGCTGCAACTGACTCGATCCCAATCAGCAAGCAATGGGCGCATGAAGGGAGTGTCACTAATCCCCTACCGCCATCGCTGCTTCTGCCGTTTCTGCAGCCATCGCTGCTTCTGCTGCTTCGTGCGCCGCTTTGTGATAACCGATCATCTTGTGGCGGTCTTCGTCCCACAATCGCACTCGCAAAGACTTCAAGCTGGTACGCAGCGTAAGCGGCTCAACTTCGGTGAAGATCGGATTGTCATTGTGGCAATCTTCGAGCTTGTAGTTTGGAATTTTCGGGCTGAGGTGATGAATATGGTGAAAGCCGATATTGCCGGTGAACCACTGCATGATCTTCGGCAGTTTATAGAATGAACTGCCTTGCAGCGCGGCGCTGGCAAAATCCCAGTTTTCGTGGCGCTCCCAGTAGACATTCTCATACTGGTGCTGCACATAGAACAGCCACACGCCGATAGATGACGCGAAAGTAATAATCGGAAGCTGCACCAGCAGATAGTTCTTGAGGCCAATAGTGAAGCTGAAAAATAGGACGACGCCTAGCAGCGCAAGGTTCGTCCACATCACGCTGCGCTTATCGCGTTTCTTATCTGAATTATTCGCACCCGGCAGTCGGTTGAAAATGACAAATTCAAGCGAGGGGCCGACGATGAAAATGAAGAAAGGATTGCGGTACAGGCGGTAGGTAATACGCTTCCAGCGCGGCATCTGCTGATATTCGTCGTAGGTTAGCGTCCACACATCGCCTATGCCGCGATGATCGAGATCGCCTGCGGTTGCATGATGCACCGCATGGCTGTGGCGCCATGCAAAATATGGTGTAAAGGTGATGATACCGGTGATCACGCCGACAAAATCATTGGCTTTGCGCGATTTGAAGAAAGAGCCATGCCCGCAGTCATGAAAAATGATGAAGATGCGCACCACAAACAGCGCCGCAAAGAAGCACAGCACCAGCGTGAGCACATAAGAAATTTCAAGGCTGCGATAGGCGAGATAGGCAAGGATGAAATAGGGGGCGATGCTGTTGAGCATCTGCCATAGGCTGCGGCGCAGATCGGAATTGTGATATTTTTTAACGGACTGCTGCCATGTTGAGGTGGGTTTAGTCTGCGGTGCTGAGGGCATTACGTCGGTCGTCACGCTGATTAAATTCTCCGAAATCAAAAACTGCCGCGCGAAAATACGCGGAAGTACAAAGCGACAGCATTATATCGGTAAACAACAGACACTGTTATAGGCTTATCTTGCTTCAATGTTAAGCCGTTTGTGATTCAGTGGTTTTACCTGCACAAGGGCTTGCGTCTAATCAAATAAAAAGGCGCACACAAAAGCGTACGCCTTCTTTGGAGACTAGTGAGTGAATTTAGGGCAGGTTAGCCATTTGCCTCAATGGTTGCTTCCGGTGTCATCTCTGCCATTGATGCCTCATCAGCCGCCTCTTGATTGGCAAGGATGCCGCTCACATCACCGCTGCTTAGCGCGTAGGCAAATACGCCAGGGTTGTCTGCGCCGCCAATGATTGCGATCAAGTTGAAGCTGTTGGGCGACAGTCCGATGTCATTTAGGGTCACCAGCGCATCGGAAGTACCGGTGGCGTTTACCTGTATTGAGTAATTACTTTCCGGCAGATCAAACTGCGTCGCGCAATTGCCAATTGATGAGGTGTTGGATATACCAACTGCCGGCATTGCCGCTTCTTCAGTAGCATCCATGGCCTCGTCCGTCGCCTCAGGCATGATCTCAGTGACCATGGTGGTCACTGAATAGGTCACGCAGCGAAGGGCGTAAAAGCTGCCAGTCACGTCGCTGCATTCGGTAACCACATCGCTGGTAATGCCGCCCAAGCTGCCCACTCCCGCAAAGCCAAGGTTCGCGGCAAGCATCGTGCCGTCGCTTAAGACGATATCTACAACCGGGCCGCCTTCAATGGCATGCAGCACCGTAGTACGCGCGCAGCCATCGGTCAAATTAGCCATATTTTCATTGAACGAGATGGCATTGGCCGTGCCATTCGCCGCCGAACCCACCAGCACAATCGTCTTAAAGGCATTTTCGCCCATAAGGGTGATCGGGCCAACCAGCGGGGCATTCATATCGCCACCCTGAGGAACAAAGGATAAATTCAGGGTGTTAGCCGGAAACTCAACCCATCCGGTCATCGCGGGATAGCTCAACAACTGGATGTCGCTCAGTTCGCCATCAACATAGATGTCAATCGGCGGGCCATCAGGCACGAAATAAGCCACGCGGAAACGCACGATATTCGGCACCATCGGGCCGCTTGTTTCAGATTCTCCCTCTGGCGTAGGCATGATTTCGGTCATTTCCGCAGTGGGTTCCATCGTTGTTTCAGGGGTTACTTCCGGTGTAGTTTCTTGCGCAAATATCGGCAGCGCCAGCAGTCCACCTGCCAATACCAATGCGACCAGCATTAACAAACGTCGCATTCTAAATCTCCTTTCCAAACCGACAAATCACATCATCATTTGATGCATTTAGCCATTGTAGAAGTCTACTCGTTGCAGAACATGGGTTATGAGCATACAAACGATAGGGGCTATTTGACCCAGAAAGGAAAGGGGCGCAATGTTGTGCCGCAGAATCAAAAAGCAGGCCGTTCGGCCTGCTTCAAAGTGTGGACGAATACTACTTCACCCGGATTCTGGTCAAAGATTCTTAATCTTGCTGTTCAGATGATACTGCTGAACTGTCCGGCTGTTCCTCTCGCGGAGGTACTTCAAAAACCAGCACCTGATCGATCAACTGGCGCAGCGATGCTTCTGGCAGCGCGCCCGGCTGATTAAAAATGATGGTGCGATCTTTGACCACCATCAAATTCGGAATACTGCTGATGCGGAATGCTTGCGAAAGGCCGGGATTGGCGTCGGTGTCCACTTTAGCGATCTTCAGCTTGCCAGCATACTCGCCAGCCAGTTTATCCAGAATTGGCGCGACCATACGGCAGGGGCCGCACCACGCTGCCCAGAAATCCACTAAGACCGGCAGATCGCTCTGCAACACTTCTGTTTCAAAGGTCTCGTCGGTCACATTGATAGGTTTCTTTAAGATTTCCATCGGTTTTTCTTCCTCTGTTTCTAGAGGAGTCTGTTCAGCGTTCATGTTCATCACCGGAGGCGATTTTTCGGCTGCCGCAGCCTTCATCGCTTCCAACGCCAGCGGCAAATCGCTGCCCCATGGGCGCGAACGGCGCACGACTTCGCCGCCGCAGTGCCAGCCAACCAGCAGTGGTTTTTCTCCAGCGCCAAACATTTGTGCCGCACGCGGGTTGCGGGTGGGATCCAGCCGGGCGTAGATATATTGGCTATCCTCATCGGCTTGTTTATTGAAGGCCGCTTTGAAATCCCCCTTCAACCCATCACCGTTGGTAATCAAGACGAAGATCGGCTTGTCAGAAGCCAGCATCTCTTCAAGATTCTGATCGGTGAGCGTGATCGGCTCGCGCATAACATTCCCCTGAATTGACAATATGCTTATTTAGACAGAAGGTTTCATCATAATCTTACTTGATGGCGGTGGTATTTCCGCATCCCCACTTGCCCGGAAACGATCTATCGCGATGATGGCTTCAAACGCGCTCCACGTCACCTGCTCACGCCCGACATGATCGATGATACGCGCGCGTCCTAAATAACGCTCAACCGGTTCGTTCAAGCCGCTAAGATACACCTGCCCACCACTTGATTCCACCCGTTCAATCAGCTTTTCGATAGCTGCGAGACCGGTTGTATCCAGCAGCGGAACGGTTCGCAGGCTGAGTACAATATCGCGGTACTTATCGAGATCCACTAGCGCCTCGCTGAATGTCGTCGCAGTTCCGAAGAACAACGGCCCGACCACATAGACCACCCCGATCCGGCTGCTATCAGACTGCATTTCATAATGATCCTGACGCATCTTTTCAGCCGATACGGGCTGTACCACCACTTTTGAACGGCTGATCTGAAAGACGAAAATGAGTGCGGATAAACCAACCCCGATGATGATCGCCTGTGTTAAATCTAGTGCCACCGTGGCAATCATGGTGGTGATAAAGGCGAATATTGCGCTTTTGAAACGGCGGCCAAAAATATCCCGAATTTCATTCCAATCGTTCATGCGCCACGCGGTAACGGCCAACACGCCAGCCAGTGCCGCCAACGGCACCCGTGCCAGAATTGGTGCCAGCAGCAGCGCCGCCAGCAGCAGGACTGTCGAATGGGTGATACTGACAATTCGCGTGCGTCCGCCGCTTTTGATGGCGACGCTGGTACGGGCAATCGCCGCGGTTGCCGGAACGCCGCCGAAAAACGGGATGACGATATTGCCAATGCCCTGTGAGATCAATTCTTGGTTGGAGAACATACGCGCGTTCGCCATGCGCGCGCCAACGGTGCCGCTTAAAAGGCTTTCAATTGCGCCCAACGCGGCAATAGACAGTGCCGGTGCAATCAGCTCGCCAAGTTGATCCCAGCGAATGTTCTGCGGCATTAGCCGTTCATCCAGCAGAATAGACTGCGGAATTGCGCCAATTTGCGAGATGTTCAAATTGAGGGCAATTGTAGCGATCAGGGCGAAAACGAGTCCCAGAAGCGACGATGGAATACGTATATTCCAGCGGTTCGGCCACAGCAGCATAAACCCCATGACTGCGACGGTAACTGCTACCGCCACCAGATTAATTTCTGAAAGATTTAGATGTTGATATTCAAGCAGTTGAACTATGGCATTTTCAGCGGGCGGCGTATTTACGCCCAGAATATTGTCAATTTGCCCGATGAAGATGATTAGCGCGATGCCGCTGGTGAAACCGGCGATCACGGCTGTCGGAATGAAATTGACGATCTGCCCCAGATCGAAAATCCCCAGCAGCAGGATGAAGATGCCGGCCAATAATCCGGCAACCCACACGCCGTCTAAACCGTAGCGATTTGCCAGCACGATCAACACCGCGCTCATGGCACCGGTTGGGCCAGAGATCTGGAATCCTGCTCCCGAAAACGCCCCGATTAGAAATCCAGCAAGGATGGCCGTCACCAGCCCCGCTGCTGCCGTTGCGCCGGATGCAATGCCGAAAGCCAGCGCGAGAGGCAGCGCCACCGCCGCAACGGTGATGCCAGCAAGGATATCTACTCTGAATTTTGAAATGGAATAATTTCGGAATTCTTCACGTAGAACCAGACGCAAAGGGAAATAGTTTTCGAGTTTGAGCATGTTCGTTTTTTCCAGGTTCGTTTTCCCCGCAAAGTATCGCACAGCGCAACCTCAAAAACGATGTGAATTCACAATTGTTTGAGCATTTTAATGACTATCAGCCTGATCGCGCCGGCCCCCAAAGATGCTCGCTGCCATCGCCGCGATCATAATGCCTGCCCCAAATACCAACGCGCTGATGAAATTGCTGGCGCGGCGCGGTTTTGGAGAGATATAAGGAACAATAGCGGCGCCGAACGCGTAAGGGACAATTGCGCCAGCCTCGGGTGTACGCATTGTAGAGTCAGTCTTTACTGGCGCGGCCGCCTTGCGCGTGCCATAGCGTTTGGAATAGACCTGCGTAAACTCTGCCCCGAAAAATAGGATTTGCGCCGAGTAGTAGATCCATAAGAGGATGAGCACAAACGCCCCGGCCACGCCGTAGGGCGAGGCAGCACCGCCGCCGCCCAGATAGCGACCTAAAATGAAGCGTCCGATTGAGAACAGAATTGTCGTGAAAATTGCGCCTACCCATACGTCACGCCACGCAATCTCTGCATGCGGCAGCACCTTGAACATGGCGGCAAAGAGCAGTGCCGTGACGGCGAAAGAGAGTGCGAAATTGATGACGCCCAGCACCAGTTCGGTATTACCGATGATTCCCGCCACTGAATTACTGACGCCTGCAATCACCGCATTTAACACCAGCGAGATCAGCAGCAAAAAGCCGATCAATAAAACCATGCCAAAGTTCAATAAATTATCCCGAATCAGCCCGACAATCCCTGAACGCCGGGGGCGCTTATCAACATCCCAGATAGTATCCAGCGCGCCTTGAAGCTGCCCGAAAGCACCAGCAGCGCCCAACAGCAGCGTCCCAATACTGATGACCGTTGCTACTGCGCCTTCACGGGGTTGGCTGGCACTGTCAATCATGCCGTTTACAAGATCTGCAGTTTCAGGGCTTACAGTACTGCTGACCTGTGTAAGCACTTGCTCGCGCACAGATTCCGCGCTGAAAAAAGCGCCAGCAACCGCGATCACGATCACCAGCAGCGGCGCCAGCGAAAAGGCGGTGTAATAAGACAATGCTGCCGCCAAACGGGGCGCTTTGTCTTCATTCCATTCATCGAAAGTTTGCTTGAGTAAATGAAAAATTTCGACTGCGATTGATTTGATATTTATCTTCATGATCTGCCTCTAAATACGGCCCTCGCCCGGCATTACTCATACGCTTAATAACCGTAGATATTCTTAAGTATGGGGGTAGAGGTTGGGGTGACCATGCTTCAGGTTGTCGGTTTTGGTTTAGGTCACATAGGGGATGAGATGTCGCATCTATAATCAACTGTCATCTCATTCAGCCCGCGATTTCAGTGAAATTTTTACAAGTTTTGACGACTTTCGAAGATGTTTTAGGCATAAGATGTGAAACACAAGATCGTTTTTTGAAAAAATGTGACGCGGTGGTACAGCAGAAAGAGAGTAAGGATGTACACCGATAACGAAATTTTATTCCCTTATGAGCTTATTCCCTCATTACGCGGCATGCGTGGGCCTGTATTTCAAGAGTTAGTTGAACGTGCCGCCTCTGGCTCGCCATTTGAGGATGAAACGCTGGCTTTCATGCTGATGATGATTCGCCTGAATGGCTGTGTACCCTGTGAAACCGACAGCTTCCGGGCAATGCGGGGATGTTTCGCCTGCGCTGCACAAACATTACGCAGATACAAAGGCAGCGACGAAGATCTGGTCGCTGCCTTTAATCAATCGCTCGAAGAAATACGAGCATTTGCGGGGGTGAATCCGCAGTTCAACATTCAAACCCTGTCACCCGCGCATCATTTAGGGGGCGGCTAACCAGACTGCGCTTGCAGGTAGGTTTGAATCGTCTTTTGTAAGCCGTCCCGGAATGAGGTGGTCGCTTCAAAGCCAAACTCAGCTTTTGCGCGGCTGGTATCCAGCCCACGGCGTGGTTGGCCGTCCGGCTTGGTTGAATCCCAGACTACTTCCCCATCAAACCCGGTCAGTTCCGCAATCAGATGAGTGAGATCGCGAATGCTAATTTCATTACCCGATCCCAGATTGACCGGCTCTGAACCGTTAAAGTGTTCAGTCGCCATTAAAATTCCGCGTGCAGCATCTTCAACATATAAGAACTCGCGGGTAGGTGAGCCTGTGCCCCATGCCACCACCTGCTTATCGCCGCGCGCTTTTGCTTCCAGAAATTTGCGGATCAAGGCGGGAATCACATGTGAGGTTTGCAGATCGAAGTTGTCGTACGGGCCATAAAGATTCGTTGGCAGCAGATAAATACCATTGAAATCATACTGCTGGCGATAGGACTGGCTTTGCACCAACAGCATCTTTTTGGCTAGGCCATAGGGCGCATTCGTCTCTTCAGGATACCCGTTCCACAGTTCCTCTTCGCTGAACGGTACGGGCGTGAATTTGGGATACGCGCAAACCGTTCCGATGGTCACAAATTTCTTCACGCCCGATTTGTACGCTTCATGAAGCAGTTGTGTGCCCATCATCAGGTTGTTATAGAAAAATTCGGCGGGATGCTCGCGGTTTGCGCCGATTCCGCCCACCTGCGCCGCCATGTGGATGATCACATCTGGCCGGGCATCTTCCAGTAGGCGCATGATCGCATCATGTTTAACAAGGTCATACTGTGCCTTGCGCGGCACGAAAATTTGAGTCGCTCCCAGCGCCTTCATTTGTGCGATGACGTGACGCCCCAGAAAGCCTGAACCGCCGGTGACGGCGAAGCGCTGCTCACTCCAGAAACTCATACACAGATCTCCCCAACAGAATAACCCTATTATAAAACATTCTGGCGCTATTCGATAACAAAACACCACCTATCTTACGTGAAAACAATAGTTTGCGTCTAACCGCATAATTCGCTATCTAAAAACCCGCTCATGGGACTCATCTTGTCAAACTTAAAATCCGTCTGCTATAATGCTCTCTCAGTCAGCTCATGTAGACTGCGCCCTTCTCAGAAGTGAAAGAGAATGGAACACGCAAGTCTCTTTTTGGTATCTATAGATCGTAAAATTAGAAAGGCCAGGCGATTACTTCATCAGACGCAGCACGTATCAATAATCAGATTCGCGCAAGAGAAGTTCGTGTCATCACGGACGATAAACAAAATCTTGTGATTCCCTTGTCTGAAGCCCTGTCTATGGCTGAAGCAAAAGGGCTGGATCTGGTCGAAGTAAGTCCGAATGCAGACCCGCCCGTTTGCCGTATCATGGACTTCGGTAAGTTCATGTATGAGCAGCAGCGTAAAGAACGCAAAGCCCGCAAGCAGCAGAAGACGATTGAAGTCAAGGAAATCGTCATTCAGCCGAAAACATCGGATCATCACCTTCAATTTAAGATGCGTGATGCCCGGCGTTGGATTGGCGATGGCATGAAGGTAAGGGTGCGTATTCGCTTTCGCGGTCGTGAGATCGCCCACGCGGATATTGGACGTGTTCGTCTGGACAAAATACAAAACGAGTTGAAGGATATTGCCATCGTTGAGCAGTACCCGACGATGGAAGGCAGCACCATGATGATGGTGCTTGCTCCTGCCCAGGAATCAATTAAGAAAAAAGTGCAAGCGGAGAAAGATCGTGGCAAAGAAGTATAAACTGAAATCACACAAGGGCGCTGCCAAACGTTTTCGTATGACTGGCAGCGGCAAACTTCTGCGAACCAAAGGTGGGAAGACCCATTTCCGCCGCCGTCGCAGCCATCGCTCCAAGAATATGCTGAGCAAGACGATTGTGGTTACGGCTCCTGGCGATATCAAGCGCATTAAGCGGCTTGCGCCATATCTGAGGCTTTACAAACAGAACCCTCCCGCGTAGGATTCTGCCGCGCTTAATTCGCGCGCCCCATAAGCCGCTTCAGTTTCGAGAAGCGCGCGTTGCGAATGAACCGTATGGAGATTTATAGCTATGACTCGAGTGAAAACTGGTTTTCACCGCCGCCAACGGCATAAGAAAGTGCTCAAGCTGACCAAAGGTCAGTGGGGTACCCGTGGCCGCCTGTTCCGCCGTTCGAACGAGGCCATGCTCAAGAGCTTGTTCTATGCCTACCGCGACCGCCGCGCTCGTCGTGGTGAACTGCGCCGTCTGTGGATCGTTCGTATCAACGCTGGCGCGCGTTTGCACGGCCTCAGCTACAGCCGCTTCATGTACGGCTTGAAGAAAGCCGGCATCGAACTGGATCGTAAGATCCTGGCCGATATTGCCGTGCGCGATGCCGATACCTTCCAGAAGCTGGCAGTGCTGGCGCAGCAAAACCAATAAACCGCTGAACACAGCATATATCTGAAAAAGGGGCGCGAGCAATCGCGCTCTTTTTATTTGCGCCTAAAATCGCCTAAAATTGAACATCTGAATAAACCTCACCCTGCTGCACTTCATTAACTTCCCTCTCCGTATACGAAAGGGAATTGAGAGGTGAGGTCTAATAGTTACCTGATCACACATGACTGAATACATCACGTCACTACAAAATGAGCGCGTCAAACTGGCACACGCGCTGCAAACCCAAAGTAAAGCCCGTCGCAAAGAAGGCAAAATGGCGCTGGAAGGCGTGCGGTTGGTGCAGGATGCGCTTAACCGCGGGCTGCAACCAGATTTCATTCTGTATGATCCGGATGCGGTTCAACAAGAAGCCCTCACCCTAAATTCCCCCCCCTCAGGGCGCGGGACTTCCAGCATATTTCCCGTCACCCCTGAAATCATCCGCTATTTGACCGATACTGAAGCGCCGCAGGGGGTGATCGGCATATTTCCAATTCAGCCGCCGCTGTTACCAGAGCCGCTGTCGCGCATCTTGATCCTAGATGCCATTGGCGATCCCGGCAATATGGGGGCGATCTTGCGTTCGGCAGCGGCGGCGGGGGTAGAAGCAGTGCTGCTAGCTCCGGGTTCGGTGGATGCCTATAATCCGAAAGTGCTGCGCGCGGGCATGGGCGCGCATTTCCGGATGCCGATTCTGGATGCCCCTTGGGATCGGATCGGCGCGTACTGCTATCATTTACAGCTATATCTGGCGGATATGACCGGCGATGTGACTTATGATCAGGCGGATTGGCGCGCCCCCCATGCGCTGATCATCGGCAGCGAGGCGCACGGCGAAAGCGAACAGGCAGCGAAGTTGGCAGCGCAGCGCGTGTATATTCCGATGGCAGCAGAAACCGAATCGCTGAATGCAGCGGTGGCGGCAGCTATCATCCTCTTTGAGGCAGCGCGGCAGCGGGCAATTAGCCCACTGTAATCAAACGTAGAGTCTTAGCTAATCGGCTCTGGCGGCGAAATTAAACTCAGGATGTGCGACAGCCGTTTGAGATCATGCGAGAGAAGCTGCGCCGTACGCCGCCCACAGCGCACCATAAAATCGTAACGTTCGCTTTCAGGATAGGCATACGATGCATAAATGAGCGCCGCCGCCAGCAGTTCATCCGGCTTTACATCGCGCGCGTTCAAAACCAACCGGATGAAGTCGGTTTGTTCCGTGAAGCGGCATACCTCGTTGGAAGTCATCAGCCGAACTTCGATCAGGCTCATCGGTGGCCGCGGCGGCAGGTTATAGTAGTATGCGCCGTTCTGGGCATAGCCCACATTAATAACGCAAATTTCTACCGGCACCATCCGGTTTTCGCGGTGATCTAGCAGCGCGTTATTATCCACATTGGCAGCCATCACCAGCTCACGCGCCAGCGGATCGTCATCAATGCGAATGGCGTAAATTAACCCGACGGCGTGTTGATTCTGATCATCGGTGATTGGCACAGTCACGAACGCACCAAAATTCTGATTGCCATTTATGCTGCTGGAGCGCGTCCCACAATCAAAGCCAGACGTGCTGGCGCGCAGCACCCGCCCTACCACATCGCTTCCCTGTGTCATATCGCTTTAAATACCCCTTAAGTCCCCAATAGATAGCGACGGCGACTGGAACGCGCCATCCCCTTGCTTTCCAACTTGGTCGAGCGTTCCGGCGTGATCTGCTGTCTGCGCAGTTCAATACGGATCAATTCGTCAAGCTGCTGCCGTTCTGTCTGCTTGATATAAGCAAGCTCATCCGCGCGCGTGAGAACATACGGGTAACGTTCGCGGCCTTGAATGGCACACTGCGCTACCAGTAGCGCATGAAGGTGATCCATCACCGGCTTGTGCCGTCCCACCCACATCGGTATTTCTATACGCACAATATGCGGGCGCGTATCGCCAACATTGATGTAAAAGAAGGCTATTTCATATTCTGCGCCGTATTTGTCTTTATAGTCTTTGTTTTGCGGCGAGCTTTGCGCGAAAACAGCCGAGCGTTCGCCCGGTTGCAGCACTGCGGCGAATAACTGCGCGTCGCTAATGCCTTCAATTTGCCCATTAGTCTTTAGATTGGCGTCGTTGATCTCGTCGGGCTGCAAATTCAGCAAATGCAGCAGGCTGATTACGCTGCTGCTGCTGGTGCGGTCAATATATCCAGCGGCAAAGGCATTACTTTCGTGTAACTTTTGCAGCGCGCGAAAATAATCCGTCTCTAACTGCCACGCATCTACCAATTCCGTCGGGTTAAAAAATTTGAGCAAGTTGCCATCATGAATGGTGAAGATCGGGGCGTTTTCTTCGGTTCCCGCTTGCATGGTCTGATCGAGCGCCCACGCTCGTTTGGCTAAAAGCTGCACTTCGGCAATCGTGCGGCGCGTGTTCACCGTTTGGCTGTTGATTAGGCGGCCATCCTGATCTTCAAGCAAATCTTCAATGAAAATCAGCTCCGGTTGTGTATATGGCTCAGGCAGGCGATCCCGCCCGTAAAAATAAGTGAGTGATCCGAGATTGATCAGGTAGAACAGCGCCGAGCCATGCGGATCGGGGTAAATTTGCGATCCATCTACCGCGACGATAACCGCTGTTTTGGGGGTAAGGGGCAGCGTTCCCACGCCAGAAACCACTTCGTCATGCGGTTGCGGCGCGGGGGCAGCTCCGCGATAGCCGCTGACTGAAGAATTTCGCACAACATTGATGCGCTCCCAGACCGCGCCCAGATCATCGGCAGCGGTGAACCAGTCGAGCGCGATGTCGAGCTTATCCACCATCGTTTGCGCGCGATGCCCTAGATAGCGCCCCATGCGCTCAACCTGATCTACAACTTTGACAAATTCCAGCGTCATGGTTTGGAAATTCACACCGAACAGTAAATTCAACGTAGCACTACTGTTCGATTATGTCAAGGAAGGGCATCGTTTACGAAATAAGTGACAGCAATACAACACAAATTAATAACATTTGCTCTATTTGTGTTCACTTCGAATTAGACTATCATGATGTTCATAAACTGCGAGCGCTGAAGGGGCGGGATTTGGCAGTTATCGTAGACTGGTTTATCGAGAATCACGTCATTTTTATGCAGTTTCAGGAACACGTGACGATTGACGATATGGTCGAGGCTTCATACGAAGGACATGCCCATATCGCGCTCGGAGATGCCCCCATTCATATTCTGGTGGATGCTCGCAAAGTTAAGACCTTCCCGCTAAATACCAGATTGATGAACGAGCGCCTTCCTGCCCATCCAGCTCCCGAACGAGTCGGGTGGGTGCTGGTGGTCACGCCAGATAATGCGCTCATGCGTCTCGTGACGCTTCTATTCACCCAATTCAAATTGATGAAACACAAGTTCCGCGTTTTCACCGATATTGATTCAGCCATCCAGTTCCTTTATGAAAAGGACGACCGGCTAAGCGATGCCGCGAAACCGTGAAATTAGCTGGTGCCACAGAGTATAATCCGCGGTAATACGCATCCAATCAGGGATGGTTAGAAGGTGTTTCTATGAATGATCGCCGCAAAAACACTAAAAACAATGCCCCGCAAAACGATGATGTGCCGGTTGAAACAATTGCCGAAACCGAAAATTACATCGCATGGCTTTCGCATGAGCCAGATGGCGAAACCGTCTATCATCTGGAGTTAGGATCGGTGACACTACACTTTTTCCGCGAAGAGTTTCAAGAAGTGCTGGATCTGATCGCAGATGCGGGAGATGCACTAGCGTGATTTCGCGCAAGCTGGCGGCTATATCATGCGCGGCAGTTCTGTTAGGTCTTGCCGCCTGCGATAATCTTGAAACGCAGAACGTATCTGGAGGGCCAACGCTCCCTGCGCCGCAGATTGTGCGCCATCTTGCCACTGTTTACGCATCACCCACCCCGGGCGAAGAAGAGCGCCGTGCGACGCAAATCGCCGCGCGACCCACTTTTGATTTCAGCCAGCCAACACAAATCCCCTCTCCAACTATTTATATTGGTGTGTTTCTAGGCGCGGAACAGGAAGAAGGCGCTTCTGTCATTGACGCCGCGCGCTTTCAAGGTACGCTGGCGGCGCTTTCGCCAACGCTCGACATGACCAGCGCCCCAAATCTCTGCACCATTCCCACCGACCCGGTGTTCGGCTCCAGCTGGTCTACCAATATCGAAGCGGTTGAGGCGCTGCGCTGCCCTACGGCGCAAGTACGTGCCGAAGTTGGCAGCGGCCAATTGTTCGAACGCGGCGTGATGTATTTTATTCCCGCCGGTGATATCTGGGCGATTGTAGCGGGCGGCTCGGCAGGCGGCCCATACTGGCATGTGCCGCAAGCTCCGTCTGAACAAACGTGGGATGCCGCGCCGCCAGATGGACTGCGGATGCCCCGTCTCGGCTTTGGCGCGGTTTGGCGGGCGGTGGATGGAGTCCGTCAGGCATTAGGTTTTGCCCGCACCGATGAAACCGCCGCGTCTCTGTCTATTCAGCAGTTTGAAGGCGGCGCGCTGCTGCTGGATAGCAGCTCCGGGCAGGTATTCGTGCTGGTAGGCACGCCAGACAGCGGCAGCGCCTACGGGCCATACTAGAACACGCCTGCTTGTACTCTGCTATAATAAACGGTCAATTCGGCAAGATATTCAGGATTCGCGATGCGACGACTGATTTTATTGTTAAGCTGTTTTCTGCTGATGGGCGCGGCTTCGATAGCAGCGGCACAGGCTACAGCAGAGGGCATCCCCGCGCAGGCCTACCAGACTACCAATTTGCGCAGCGGCCCGGAGACCCGGTTTGACATCACCGGGCAGATTGCGGCTGACGAAGAAGTGACGATTATCGGGCGTGACCCGCTGGGGCGCTGGCTCTTGATTCTCACCGAAGAGGGCGTCACCGGTTGGGTGCCTCTTTACGCGTTGATCTACGAAGATGATCTGGAGCTGGTAGCAGCGATTGATCAGAGCGCTGATGGCAGTGGCGATGCGGTCTGGATTACCGCCTACGGGCGCGTCAACATTCGTTCAGCACCAGATATTGCCGCTGAAGTCGTCGGGCAGTTAGATATTGGCGATACTGCACCGGCGGTTGCCCGCTGCTGCCCCACCAGTGACTGGCTGTATGTCGTGTTTGAGACGTCAGACCCTGTGAGCGAGGCCACCCCTGAAGCGGGTGCAAACGCGCTGCCAGATGCCGTCGAAGGCTGGGTTGCCTACTTCACCGTAAATATCACGGGCGATTTGACTACATTACCCATTTTGACCGCCGGGGATGTCGTTGACACGCTGGTTGAGCCTTCAACCCTGATTGAAACCCGCTTCAATGCGCGCATACGCACTGAGCCAACGCTCGATTCGCCCATCGTCATCGTCATCCCCTTCGGCGCCACCGTGCAGCCGCTAGGACGTACCGCGACCAGCGATTGGGTGTATGTAGCCTACAACGGACTTGAAGGGTGGGGCAGCGCGCCCCTGTTCAATATTAGCGGCAGCGCACTTAACGCCTTACCGATACTGGTAGCAGCAGAGACTACACAAGAAGCAAGATAGGCTGATGGCTAGGCTAACGGTAGGTTGTCTGTAGCTGCTTTGTGCCTGAGTGATTAGGCCTTAAAGCGTAGTTTAAAAGTCTCTCTGTGGAGGGGCTTTTTAAGAGTCCCCATCTTTCAATCTCCGCCCTATTCATTGCAATGAATAGGGCGGAGATCAGAAACCGGGCATGCCATGAATACTTACTTACCCCCGCGTCAGTGTGCAGGTATAGCTTTCAATGCCAACGGTTTGACCTTGATTGCTGAGCGTTTGTGAAACCGTCAGCGGTACGGTGCCGCCCGCGGTAATGCTGACGCTGGTCTGACCATTGCTAGGCACATTGTTGAACACAAAGAACGGGTAGAACGGCACCCCTGTGCAGGTCATGGTATAGCGGCCATTCGCGCCCAGCGGTACTGAATGGGTGAAAGTGCGTTCACCAGAAGTGAAGCGATGGCTGAATGTGCCAGTGCCGCCACCACCACCGCCAGCGATAACCTGAGAGCCTTCCGTACTTGGCACCGAAACACAATCGCCAATTTCCGTCACATCTGGTTCTGCCACCCAGTAACGATCCGCCTCAGAGGCAAGGAAGTTTGCAGGCTCAATACGCCACCATACCATGCCGCTGGTATCGGTGAATTGTCCCGTCACCGGTGCCTGAATATTCAGCCCCAGCGAACTGCGTATGGTACGGTTGCGATCTGGCCCAACGTGAATATTGGCCGGTTGATTTGTAGCAACCACCAAACATTCGCCGCCTGTTTGGGCAGCAGGTTCGGTGGTTGCCGTTGGTTCCAGCGTCGGGATGGCTTGTGTTTCGCCCGTCACTGTGATCACGCCGCCGGTGATTGTGGCTTCAATAGAATTTGCATTGAGATCGCCGAAAGCGCTGCTTGTTTGTGAGGTGATGCTGCTAGTGCCCGGCGCTACTGCCGTTAAGCCTAGCTGAAACAGCAGCGTGTCGGCAGATGCCGGGGGAAAGCCAATCGCGACTGCGGAATAGCCGAATGAGCCGCTGGCGTCAATCGGGCTGTCCAGAACTGCCGTTTGACCGCTGCTCAGGCTGCCCAACGCCGGGCCGGGTGTTATACTGTCTACGCGCACCACTGCCGGATCAAATGTAAATTGCAGCGCCACTACGCCACACTGTGGATTGCAGGTCAACTGTGCATCAACCGTTCCGCTTTGTCCCGGATCTAGCGTTAAATCTGAAAAGGTGAGGGCAGTGCCTGTTTGTGCGCCAACCGGAAATGCAGCTGCGGTAAAGGTGAGCAGTAACCCGCAAAGCAGGAGTAATTTAGGTAAACGACTCATCTCAGTCACTTGGATTATTCAACGAATTCGTTATGATTATAGGGCAGATTTCGTTGAATGTGCTACTTTTCCTCGCCATGGGGCGGGGCTTAACTTATGAAAGCATCTCGTAATTTCGTTCAGCAGGGTGGTTTTTGGGTGCGCGCGCTAGGTGTTCTGGCAGCGGGTGTTTTTGTGCTGGTAGCTGTTTTAACGACGCTGTCAGAACCTGCTTCTGCTCAGCCTTTGCCCACTAAGACAACTGCACCTGTAACCTCAACCCTGCGCCCCACCAGTACCATCGCGCCCACCAATACACCGGCGCCGCCTACCGCCACCAATACGCGCCCGCCCACGTCTACGCTTAGGGGTGGCGCCGGCGGGGCATCAACGACACCAAGCCCGACCAATACCCGTCGTCCGCGTTCCGCCACGCCAACGGCTAATTTTCTGCCGCGCACTGCCACCTTCACGCCGTCGCCTGTGCCGCCAACCGATACGCCGCGCCCGACTGTCGCAGCCCCAACGGCTACGGTATCTGCGCCAACCAGTACAGCCGTCTCTTCGACCAATACACCCCGGCCAACCAGTACGTTAGTTCCGCCTACCGCCACGCTTGTGCCCACCAATACCATCGCGCCCACCAATACGCCAGCGCCGCCTACCGCCACCAACACACGCCCGCCCACAGCCACGCTTGCCGGGGCAACGCTGCCGCCTTTGCCGACCAAAACGGACGCTGCGGTTGCTCTTCCGACAAATACAGTTGAACTGACGGCAACTCTTGAACCCGCGCTGCCAACAGAAACCAGCACCCGGCCGCCAACTGCTACGCTGCGTGGTGATACTGGCCCAACTCAGGAAAGCACAACCGCGCCGCTGGCGACCAATACAGCTGAACCTTCGCCCGCGCCGATCAGCGCCGCCTGCGCCTTCGATTTCAATGACAATGGCATAGTGGATGCGTTCGATGTCCGTATTGTTGCCGCGCGCATTGACGCACAGGTGGGATCAACCGATTATCTTCTGGAACTGGACTTGAATCAGAATGGCGTGATTGACGCCTTCGACTTTAGAGCCGTAGTCGCGTTGTTCAATCAGCCCTGCATTGGGGAATAGTTAGTAGTATTTTAATTGCGCTGATCATTCGCCGCCGCTGCCAGTTTCGCCGCCACCTCTTCCAGCAGTACGCGCATATAGCCGTGCGCGGGGCAGGCCAATGCGGTGTCGCGCACATAATCCACCGCATCCCCGCGCTCAACTCGTAATCCGACTCGCCCGTAGTCATCATAGATCACGCTGATATTCCAGCTTTCTTCGCTGTGAAGATAGCTTCCTGCGGGCACCGTCGTTGTGCTAGCGGCCAGCCAATCGCGATAGACCTGCTGAAACTCTGGCATTGCCCGTGTCGGCGCGCCCGCGCGCAGCGCCGCATATGCGAACGCATGGCATACATCGCTAAAGCCACCTGCCGCAAACTCAATTTCAACTTCACGCAGGCCAACAGCATGATTGATGCTGTAGAGCTGCATTGTGAAAATTTCAGTAAGCCGTGGGATGAAACCGATCCACTGATTGACGGATAAATATTCGGGGACTGCCGCCAGCACCGCTGCGCGCATTGCATTCATTTCCGCGCCCGCCTGATCAATTCGCCCTAATCCGGTGAAATCTTTTGGGGCAAAAAGGGCAACTTCAAATGTCTCCGGAAGATCATGCTGCGCCTGATATGCTTTCAGTGGGATGAAAGGGTGGATGACGCCTTCGATGTGCAGATCCATGAATACTCAATCGAATCACAGAGACACTCAAGAAATCCCTTAGTGTCTCTGTGGCCCAAATCTCTGATTATAGATTGATGATCTGACCTTCAAGACCGTGTGCCGCTTCCTTAACTGCCTCGCTAAGCGTTGGATGCGCGTGAACATTGCGGGCAATTTCTTCCGACGTCAGTTCAGCGAAGCGCGCCAGCGTCAGTTCCGGAAGCAGTTCGGTAACATCCGGCCCGATCAAGTGCGCGCCTAGCATTTCACCGTATTTTTTATCGCTGATCAGCTTGACGAAGCCGGTGGCATCGCCCAGTCCATGCGCTTTGGCGTTTGCCTGAAACGGAAATTTGGAGACGTTGATCTCGTAACCTGCCTCACGCGCTTGCTTTTCGGTATAGCCAAAGCTGGCGACCTGTGGTTGGCAGTAGGTGGTCTTGGGCATCATCCGATAGTCCAGCGTGACCGTGTGCGCTCCAGCGATATTTTCCGCCGCCACAATGCCCATGGTTTCAGCGGCATGTGCCAGCATCAGCTTGGCCGTAACGTCGCCAATCGCATAAATATGCGGCACGCTGGTTTGAATCTTGTCATTCACCTCAATTGCGCCGCGCTCGGTCAGCTTCACGCCGGTATTTTCCAACCCGTAGCCCTGTGTGCGCGGGGCAAAACCGATGGCCTGTAATACGCGGTCAGCCTCTAATATTTGCCCCGCGCCGTCTTTGCCGGTCACCGTCACTTTTACCCGCTTGCCGGTATCTTCAATTTTTTCAACTTTGGTGTTGGTCATCACCTTGATACCGGCGCGCTTATACTGTTTTTCCAGTTCCGCTGAAACTTCCTCGTCCTCCAGCGGCAGGATGCGATCCAGAAATTCAATCAGGGTCACTTCTACGCCGTAGTTGCGGAACACATAAGCAAATTCCACGCCGATAGCGCCCGCACCCGCGATGATGATCGATTTCGGCAGGTTGTCTGCCATTATTTGTTCTTCATAGGTGACCACGTTGGCGCTTAATGTCGTACCCGGCAGCAGGCGGGTGGTTGCGCCCGTTGCGATAATGCAGTGCTTAAACGTCAGCGTCTCGGTTTTGCCATCATTGAGCGCTACGTCAATCGTATTAGCGTCCTTAAAAGTTCCCCACCCGTCAAACGTGGTGATCTTATTCTTACGCATCAAGAAGTGAATGCCCTTGACGCGCCCATCCGCTACCTGACGACTGCGCTCAAAGGCGACTTTATAATCAAAAGTGACTTTGCCTTCTACGCGAATGCCGAATTTTTCGGCTTCGTTGCTGAAAATGTGTGCCAGCTCAGCATTTCTGAGCAGCGACTTGGCGGGAATACAGCCCACATTCAGACAAACGCCGCCCCAGTATTTTTTTTCGATGATAGCGGTCTTTAATCCAAGCTGTGCGGCGCGTACTGCCGCCGTATAACCGCCCGGCCCCGCGCCCATCACGATAACATCATAAGCCTGCGCCATAACGCCCGGCCTCCTTAGAATTTATTGATACACATATTATAGATGCTGCATTGTAGCCTTTTGCTTACACCGCTGGCAATTGCCGCCATGACCACAACTTAGACCTTGTGGGTTCATCTTCTCCTTGTAACTGTTGTTTGCCAGATAATCTCAGCTGCGATTGGTAGATAATTTTCTGGATTTCGGCATATTATGATGTAAAGATGCTCATAATTATCGGCAGACTATAAGGGGCTACATGCATGAATCGCCAAATTCTGCTTGCTCTAATGTCGTTACTGCTCTTCTCCCGTGCCTTCGCCGGGGGTGGAAGTGAGCCGATTACTGTTGAAAACGCCATGCTCGTGCAGTCGCTTGATAAATTTGGGACATTTTGGATCAGTGACATTGCATGGTCACCTGATGGACAAGAACTGGTCATCGCAGGAAATTTGGGAATTATGATATATGATACCGATTCGTTAGATACCTACACACGCATCGGCAGCCAGGATATTTTACTAAGTGATATTTTGAGCAGGGTGGCAGCAGTTGCTGTTTCTCCCTCAGGGGGTACGTTAACTTCTGTAACGACTGAGGGTATCGTACAAGTGTGGGATATAGCCAATGGCAGTGAAATAACTTCAGTTTCCATTTCTGAAATTTCTAAAATGAATAACGTGGGAATTTATCTCAGCCCCGATGGTATGGTGTTAGCAACAGCTGAGCAGGATGGTGTCATTAGTCTGTGGAATACAACAACTGGAGAGAAACGGGATCAATTTGTAGGGCAAAGTGATGATATCCGCAATGTAGTATTCAGCCCGGACGGGGAAATTCTTGTATCTAATGGTGATGACCGCCCGCTGCACTTATGGGACGTGGCAACCGGAGAACAACTTGCCGTACTGGAAGGAGCTGATAACTTTGCCAGCGTTGTGGCATTCAGCCCGGATGGAACCATACTCGCCTCCGTAAGTGACCGTTCTACTGTACAGTTGTGGAATTTGGCGAGTGGGGAGGCGGTAATCGCTGAACTGCCGATTGGATTTCGAGATAACGCAGTGATTCCGTATATTAACGCCATCGCCTTCAGCCCGGACGGAACCACATTGGCGACGATGATTGTTGGTCAATGCAGTGATGGTTGTGGGTATAGTAGGTTACAACTCTGGGATCTTGAGACGTTCACTGAACAGGCCGTCATTGATCAAGGGATCAGCGAACCTATATCATTTAGCCCTGATGGGGAGACGCTTGCGATTGCTGGTGAAGGCGGGCGGATTTTACTTATAGAGGCGGAGACGGGCGAGGAAATCACGCAGCTCTATCAGCACACCGGCCCCGCATTTCACGCTTCGCTCAGCCCGGATGGCTCGCTGCTGGCCACATCCGAGGGTGGTGATGTAGGGGTGTGGGATATGAACACGCTGAGTATTCGGGCTGAAATGATCGGGCATACCGACTATATAGACAGCATCGCCTTCAGCCCGGATGGATTGCAGATAGCAACCGGAGGCAGGGATCTCACAATCAGGCTGTGGGAGGCGATGACCGGAAACCCCATAACAGTACTCGAAGGATATTCAGGAGAAGTGGCATTTCACCCGGATGGTACGCTGCTGGCGATTGGTGACGCGGCGGGAATGCTGTATCTGTACGATCTGGAAACTGGTGAAATCGTTACCACGCAAAAAGGACATGCGGATTACATTCGCGATATCGCGTTTAGTCCAGACGGCTTGTTAATGGCGTCCGGAAGCGCTGATGGGACTGTTCGTTTGTGGGACGCGAATACTGGCGAACCGATGACAATGGTCCTGCGCCATCCGGATCGCGTGTCTACAATTGAGTTCAGCCCGAATAGTGAAGTGCTGGCAGTAAGCGATTATGCTTCCAATCTATGGTTATGGGACATAGTGACCGGCGAGATCGTCGAAACGTTAGAAGAAAACGACATTGTTCAGGGAGGACTCGCATTCAATCCGGATGGTTCGCTGCTGGCTGTGGCTAATATTTATGGAGACATACGACTATGGGATGTAGCGACCGGCCATCTGCTCATCACACTACCGGGTTACGATGCTAACGCGAAAGATGTTATGTTCAGTCCCGATGGCGCCACATTGATAACAACTTATTTCAGAGTGATTGAATTGTGGGGCATTCCCTAGTCATACCCTCCCCGTCCAAAACAGACTGATTTCATCGTTGATCAACGACCGGGCGCTGGATAACTTGCTATGAAAATGTAACGGCTATATACTGATTTTTAGCTGCCTAAATAATTTCCTGATTCACAATTAACAGGCGAGTAGAGGTGCATGATGCGCGATCATCAGGTTGATAAAACGTCCGGGAATGTGAAGCGCGGCATGCAGCCCACTCAGTCCGTTGCGCATCCGGCGGTGAGCCAGAACAGTATCGTCGGGCTTCAGGGAATCATCGGCAACAAGGCAGTGCAGCGTATGATGACTCCTCCCAGCACTATTCAGCGCGTCAAGACAATCAATGACGATGTGCAAATTACGGGCAATCTCACCGCGAGTACCGTCAGTTCCAGTAACAATGCGATGGTCTGGGGAGACATGTATGTGTTTGGAAATAAAGGCACGGTGATTGCCAACAACACCCCCGTCAGCGCCGTCCCGGTAGAAAGTTCCGGTGGTGGCGGCGGTGAGGCACAAGCTGCACCGTACAATCCCACAGAGATATAGTGGTATGCTGATTGCCTAACGCTATTCTTCAAGTGAATTCGCAAACCATCACATTGCGTTTGCGTCTATTCGCTTTCTTACCTCTGTCACAGCCTTCTCCTTTTTGCTGTGGCTCACTCAAAACCCTATCCCAAATGCAGGTTATATATTTGCAGCCTTTTGCTTACGCCGCTGGCAATTGCCGGTTGCGATAACGGGTTGGCAGAAGGCCTAATTCTGCTAAACTTTCTTGCTTGTCTCAGGCCCCGTTTGGGCAATCTAACGCATTGCTCATGAAAATTCAGTATGCTTTAAGCTAATGCCGACACTGTAGCATCGGGAATAGGGGACTATGACAGGCGAGCGAATTCTCCTTATTGAAGATGAAGCCCGAATTGCCCAATTTATCGAGCGTGCGCTGATCTATGAAGGCTATCGGGTCAATGTTGCGCGGGATGGTCAAACCGGGCTGGCTGTTGCCCGTGATACCCCGCCGGATCTCGTCGTCCTCGATTGGATGCTGCCGGGCTTGGATGGGTTGGAAGTCTGTAAGCGCCTGCGCGCTGCCGGCGATGTGCCCATTCTCATGCTGACAGCCAAAGATGATATTAAAGACCGTGTTAGCGGTCTGGATGCTGGCGCTGATGATTATCTGGTCAAGCCGTTTTCGGTGGATGAGTTAATGGCGCGGGTGCGTGCCCTGTTCCGCCGCTCTACACCTGCCTCGAAACCTGAAATCTTGAAATTCGCAGACCTTACGCTCGATACTGGCACCCATCGCGCCTATCGCGACGAGCGCCCTATTGACCTGACCGCTAAGGAATATGAACTGCTGGAATTGTTTATGCGTAATCCCCGTCAGGTGCTTACCCGCGATGTGATTTTCGATCGGGTCTGGGGCTATGATTTTGGCGGTGAAAGCAACATTATTGAAGTCTATGTGCGCTATTTGCGCCAGAAGACCGAGCAAAATACCGAACTGCGTCTGGTGCATACCGTGCGCGGGGTCGGTTACGTTCTGCGCGAGGATGAGTAGCAAAGTTATCGTCTAAATGGCCTCTGCAAATGCCATGCCCCTGCGTCACCGTCTGATCTTATGGTGCGCAGTCATTCTCTTTATCGTTCTCACGTTGTTCGGCACCTTGCTCTACGGCATCACCCGCTGGACGCTGGTGCGTGTCCTCGATGACACCTTAACCACTACTGTCAATCAGGCGATGGCCAATGCCGCGGCAATCCCCATGGGTGAATTTAGCACCCCCGAAGAACTCATTTTGCGCCTGCCGGAACTGGATATGTTCCAGTCTTCAGCGGTGATGATTCAAGCGTGGCGCATTTATCAAAATGGCGTCTCTCTATCCGGCGCCAGCCGCAATATCGAAAATTATACCGACGCCCTTGATCCTGTCGCCTTGCAGCAAGAAGCATCCGCTTCTGAGGAAATGGACGATATCTGGTCGGCAACAGTGATTGATGGCACTGAATGGCGGGTGATCAGCCGGCCTATAGACATCTGGGGCGAATCCTTCGTTTTACAGGCCGCCATTTCGATGGCCGCCATCAATCAGGCAAGCCGCTGGCTGCTGATCATTGTCGTCATTGAAATGCTAATTGCGCTGATCGGCACCTGCTTCATCGGCTGGATCATGGCGTCGCGTGCGCTGAGGCGTATTGACGACATCACCGCGGCGGCAGCCAGTATCGTGAACACCGACGATCTAAAGACTAGAATGCCTGCCAATGGCCCTAACGATGAAATCGGGCGATTGATCAGTGTGTTTAATCATATGCTGGATCGCATTGAGCAGATGTTCGGCGTACAGCAGCGCTTTGTAGCCGACGTGTCACATGAACTGCGTACCCCGCTGACCGCTATTCGCGGGCATCTCGATTTAGTCACCCGTTACGGGGCTGATCCGGAGTCGCTGGAAGCTCTGGAATCTGAGGTTTCCCGTATGAGTCGTCTGGTGACCGATCTATTGATGCTGGCAAAAGCCGACTACGGCGGTCTGCCTCTGTCCATGACTGCCGTTGATCTGGATGATCTGGTCAGTGAGATCTACCGCGAGGCTAAAATACTGGCTAAAGATCGTGACCTCAAAGTGACGATGCGCGATTTTGAACCCGTGCGTATCACTGGCGATCATGACCGGCTGAAACAGCTGATGCTGAATCTGGTCAGCAACGCCATTAAATTCACGCCTGATGGGGGCGAGATCACGCTTAGCCTGCGTTCTACACCCGTTGATGCTGTGCTGGAAGTCAGCGATACCGGCGTCGGCATAAGCATTGAAGATCAAAAACATGTATTTGATCGCTTCTATCAATCTGAGACGTCCCGTGCACGGGTTGATATTGGCGATCTTAAAGCAAATGATGGCGTTGGTCTGGGTTTATCCATTGCAAAATGGATAGCTGAAGTGCATGGTGGCCATATTAGCGTCCGCAGCGAACCCGATCATGGCGCAGCTTTCACCGTCACGATTCCGCATACCGCCGCGCATCCGCGTCCTACCAGCCTGACCCGCCGCGAGCAGACCGGCGAATGGACAATGACCAGATAGCGCCTCTGTCACGAGTGATTGTATGCCAGCCGAATTTTTTCGCGCCTCAAGCAGTATGTATGAAAAGAAGTTGAGATCTGTTTATCCAAAAGCTGTATCTGATGCCTCCCGGTTGTATAATACCCCTCTTCATTGAAGACGAAGGTTGACACCCGTGCCAATCCTCAAACAAGACGAACTTGATGTGATCAGCCACAGCGCCGAACAAACCGGAAGGTTGGGCGCGCGGCTTGGATCGCTGCTGCAACCGGGCGATATAATCTGTCTTTCCGGCGAAATGGGCGCAGGTAAAACGGTCTTTTCAAGGGGCATCGGCGCGGGTTGGGGTGCGCTCATTCCGATCAGCAGCCCAACTTATACGCTGGTGCACCAGCATGTTCGCAGCCGTGATACTGAAATTCTGTATCACGTAGATTGCTACCGCCTTGAAAGTGAGCAGGATGTTGAAAGCGCCGGCCTTGATGACATCTTGAGCCGCAGCGCGACTATCATTCTGGAATGGCCGGAACAGATCGAGTCCTTCCTGCCCGGCGAGCATCTTTGGGTAACGCTGCGCCATCTCGAAGGCAATCGTCGCAACCTGTTATTTGAAGGGCGGGGACGGCGTTATGAACAACTGCTTGAGCAATTTCGCGGCGTCTCTTATGGCGCATCTTGAAACGAGTCTGTAAATGCTGCTGGCAATAGATACCGCTACCCGAAATATTAGCATTGCCCTGCACGATGGCGGCGAGGTTTTCTTTGAGCGCACATGGTGCAGCAATAATCAGCACTCCGTAGAACTGGCCCCGGCGGTGCAGGACGCTTTGTATCAACTCGATGTGGTAGGAAATGCGGAACTGACAGCTATGGCCGTTGCTATCGGCCCCGGCACTTATACCGGGCTGCGTGTGGGTGTGGCGTTTGCCAAAGGCTTTGCCGCGGCACGTCGGATTCCCCTCATTGGCATCACCACACTGGATATTCTCGCGGCTGCGCAGCCCACATTTCCCGGCGCGCTGGTCGCCGTAGTGCAGGCGGGTCGCGGGCGGGTCGCAGCGGCAAGATATGTGTGGCGTGAAAATCGCTGGCAGCTTGTATCGGAACCAGTATCCACCGACTGGGAAATGCTGCTGATGCAAATTGACAGCCCGGCGCTTATTACCGGCGAAATTGATGCGGATGCTCGTGAACGCCTCGCCTATGCTGTTGGCATGGGGCTGCCTGTAACTATTGCTTCTGGCGCCAGCCGCTTGCGCCGCGCTGGTTTCTTGGCCGAGGAAGCCCTTTATTGGCTAAATGCGGCCGCAGACGGCCCCGAATCGAAGGCTCATAATGCGCCTGTGCGTGGCGATGCCGCGCAGGTGATTCCCGTATACGTTAAGACGAAAGACTCCCCTTGAGTTTAATGCTGCGCTATATGCGTAATGCTGATATATCCGAAGTTATGGCGATTGAACAGGTATCCTTCAATCCGCCATGGACGGCGCGCTCTTACGCATACGAAGTGAACGAATCGACTTACAGTCATATGGTGGTACTTGAAGACGGTGATTCGCCAGAACCGCCCGTCCGCTGGAAGAAGCTCTTGAGCGCCATTACCGCGCAGTCCCCGGCACACACGAAAATTGTGAGCTATGGCGGTCTATGGTTCATCAGTGGTGAAGGGCATATTAGCACTATTGCCAGCCATCCCGATTTGCGCGGGCACAGCTATGGCGAGTTAGTGTTTGCGGCCATGCTTCATCGCTCGATTACGCTCGATGCCGATTACATCATTCTTGAGGTGCGCGTTAGCAACCTCGTCGCCCAGAATCTATACAAAAAATACGGATTCCGGGTTGAGGGCGTTAAGCCAAAGTATTATCAAAGCAATGGCGAAGACGCCTATGATATGCGCTTACAAATTCGCGGTGTTCGTGATGTTGTACCCCAATTCAATGCGCGCTATGCTGAACTCATAGAACGTTATCAGGTGAACGATCTCTATAGCGCCGCGCCTTACCCGCTGCGCGAAACCCATTGACAGGGGCAGGGACTTGTAAATTAAAACCTGCCCCTGTTGGTTAAGGGCTAAGGGGCTGTTTTGCAGCCCACTTTTAACCTTCGCTTTTTAACGCCGTGTTTAGTTCTCTGTGATCGTCACGCTCGTTATCTTGTCGTTCTGGCGAATGGCATCCACAACTTTTTGCCCATCTCCGGTAACTTTACCGAAAACCGCATGTTTGCCGTTCAAGTGTGGCTGCGGCTCGTGGGTGATGAAAAACTGCGAACCGTTGGTGTTTGGCCCGGCATTTGCCATGCTCAGC
>JACSRP010000162.1 GCA_014879665.1 Anaerolineae bacterium
TTCCGGGGCGATGCACTCGATTATAGGCCCAAACGGCGCAGGCAAGACCACGCTGTTTAACCTCTTGAGTGGACGTTATAAACCCACCGCTGGCAGCGTGATCTATAAAGGACACGATATTAGTAAGATGCCGGTGTTCAAACGCGCTCAGATGGGCATTGGGCGCTCATTTCAGATCACCAATATCTTCCCTAATTTGACTGTTTTTGAGAACGCGCGCCTTGCGGCGCAGGCATATGGCCGTGATAGTTTTCAGTTTTTGCGAAGCACGGCCTCTTTTCACAGCTACGAGAAGCGCGCAGCAGCCGTTCTGGAGATCACTGGCCTGAGCAACGCTGCTCATCAGCTTGCCAGCGCCCTGCCTCATGGCGGCAAACGCAAACTTGAACTGGCGATGATCCTCGCACCTGATCCCGAAGTGATGCTGCTCGATGAACCCACTGCCGGGATGGCCTCTGAACAGGTGCCTGAATTGATGCAGGTGATTGACAATATTCGCCGGCAGGGCGACAAAACCATCGTCATGGTTGAGCACAATATGTCAGTGGTCATGAGTATCTCCGACAGGATCACGGTAATGCACCACGGCCGGCTGCTGGCCGAGGGTGCCCCGTTAGATATATCTACCAACAAGGTCGTTCAGGAAGTGTATTTAGGCGAACTCTATGATTTGCCCGGCGTGGAGGGCGCATGAGCGAGAATGTTCTAGAAGTGAGCAACATTCACACATTTATTGGTGGCTTTCATATTCTTGAAGGCGTCAGCGTGCGCGTCCCTATCGGCGCAATCACGGTGCTGTTGGGTCGAAATGGTGCGGGTAAGACCACCACCTTACGCAGCATTATGGGTATTACCCCGCCTATTCAGGGCAGCATCACCTTCTGTGGCATCCCTATTAGCGGTAAAAGTTCAAATACGATTGCTCAAATGGGCATCGGCTTTGTGCCTGAACACCGCGCTATCTTCAAAGAACTTACCGTACTCGAAAACTTGCAGATTGCTGAGCGCAAACGTGGCGATCTGGCGCGTAAAAGTGATTTTATTTTTGAACTTTTTCCCGATCTCAAACGGCTGATTTCGCTCCCCGGCGGCAGTCTTTCTGGCGGACAGCAGCAGATGCTAGCGGTTGCGCGGGCACTGGTGCCGGATAATCGCCTGCTCTTGATTGATGAGCCGAGCGAGGGGTTGGCCCCGGTGATCATCGAACACATGATCCGTGCGATTGAACGTCTCTCTGCAGATGTTTCGGTACTTCTGGTTGAGCAGAATTTCCGCGTCGCTAGCAAACTTGCACAGAACTACGTGATTATTGAAGAGGGGCAAAGTCCTGCACAGGGGCGCATAAGCGATTTAATTAAGGATGAGGTGCTCATTCAACGTTATCTGGGGGTGGCATGAGGTCTTCTCGTAATTCGTGGCTAACGGTGGTTGTTCTTTTCGCTGCGTTGATTGTATTGGCACTGCTCAGCGCAAACAGCCTCGGCAGCTTTGGCATCACCATCCTGTCCGGGTTGTTTCAGGGTATGCTGCTGTTTCTCGTCGCCTCTGGCTTATCTATTGTCTTTGGCTTGATGGATGTATTGAATTTGGCGCAGGGTGCCTATTTCATGATCGGGGCTTATGTCGCCTATGATATTCAGCACGCAGGTGGACTAATTGATGTAACGGCAGCTATCCCTGACCCTAATATTCGCTTTGTCTTTGCCGTGATCGGCGCGATTCTTGTTGGGGCAGGGCTTGGCATGTTACTAGAACGCGGCCTGCTTCGCCCGCTTTATTCCCGCCCGATCTTCCAATTGGTGCTCACCTTTGGCTTTTCACTTGTCCTGATCGAGATCGTCAAAGCCGTATGGTCAACCACGCCGTATAGTTGGACTGAGATGTTTGGCATTCGCGAAGGCTTTTTTGAGCTTTTCGGGCAGCGCTTTAGTACCTATCGTCTGTTCGTGGTAGGCGCGGGTTTTGCTCTAATCATCGTGATTGGCTTGCTGCTTCAACGTACACGTACCGGTATTATTATTCGCGCCGGTGTCGAAGATCGCGAGATGGTACAGGCACTGGGCATCAACATAAAAATGATCTTCACGCTGGTTTTCACATTAGGCTGCGCAGTGGCAGCGTTAGGTGGGGCTATTGCCGCGCCGTTTTTGGGTGCGTCAATCACGCTAGGAAACGCTTTCCTATTACAGGCGGTGGCAGTGGTCGTGCTTGGCGGTATGGGTAGTTATGGCGGAACGGCGGTTGCCAGTATTCTGGTCGGCCTCGCCATTTCTGTTGCGCAGGATGTTGCCATTGGCACGAATTTCGCGGCGCTGTCCAGCATTACGCCAATGCTGCTGTTGGTACTTGTGCTGCTGCTGCGCCCAAGCGGGCTATTTGGGAGTTCACGATGAGTGTTACCGGCACCCTTAAAACAACGAGCGCTGGTTTCCAATGGAGCGCATGGCTGAAAAGCAACAGCATCCCGCTATTTATTCTCGCCTTCTTGATCGCCTTCCCATTTATTGTCGGGCAGATGACTGGAAGCAGCCCCTATGGTGAAGTACGCGGTGAGCGCTTTATTATGCGCGGCGCGTCGGTGCGCTGGCAGTCGGTGCTGATCGAAATTTTTATCCTCGGCATCCTGACTATGAGCTACAACCTGCTGTTTGGCTTCACGGGTGTGATCTCTTTTGGGCACGCGCTGTTTTTTGGCTCGGCAGGGTATATCCTGGGACTAAGTCTTGAATATGTAGCCATTGATACTTCGCTTGGCTTAGCCTTAGGTGTCACTCTTGGTATCCTCTTCTGCGGGTTGATGGGCTTGCTGGTCGGTGCGGCAACCTTGCGGCTTAAAGGGGTTTACTTCGCCATTTTCACGCTGGCGGTTGCGGAAATGTTCTACATCTTCGCCAGTCGCTGGCAGTTAACCCGTGCTGAGGATGGCTTTGCCATTTCCGCACTTCCGGCATGGATCGATCCAGCGCAAAGCCGCCTGAATTTTTACTATATTGCATTAGTGTTGTTCGCCCTCACCTTCCTGTTCATCAAACGTCTGGTTCATTCGCCCACCGGCGCGGTGCTAAAGGCCATCCGCGAGAATGAAGACCGCGCACAAACATTGGGGTTTGATACTCTGCGTTATAAGCTGTTTGCGATTGTGGCTTCCGCGATGCTGGCGGGTGTGGCGGGGCTGCTTCAAGTGATCTTGAACAAGAAAGTTGGCCCGGAACTACTGAGCATTGATTACACCGTGAATCCGCTGCTGATGACTATCATTGGCGGCATCGGCACGCTCTGGGGGCCTATCGTTGGCTCGTCCAGCCTATTTATGCTAGATATTTTCCTGCGCGACAGTCAGTTCACTGTCGGGGGCATCACCGTCAATATGGCGAATATCTGGGGACTGCTTCTGGGTAGCATCTTCATTGCAGCCGTTATGGTGTTCCCACGTGGCATCGTTGGCACTTCACAGCAGTTGTGGCTGCGGTTGCGTGCAAAAGGCGCAGAATCGCCACCGAAACTTCACGGTGCGCCGCCAGATCAATGACCTCAATGAGCGCGGCTGTTGCTATCGGGTTTGCTTACTCTGCTTTAGGCTTCCCGCGAAGCAAACCTACCAGTACGCTAGGCGTTGAATCTTCAATCACAATGGCGCTAATCGCTTTTTGATAGTAGTCAATCGGGCCGACGTGTCCAACAATGGCATACATATAACCCTGGGCCAGCATATCGTGCATACAGGCCAGCATAATAGCAGTGCCAATGCCGCGCCCTCGCGCTGATTCGCTGACACCCGTGGGGCCGAAAAATCCGCGGGCAGTCGTATCGTAACAGCCAAAGCCGATGGGTTGTTTGTCTTCTATTGCAATGAAACAGGACACTGGCATCCTGCTGAAGGCGACATCGGCCTCGCTTTCCCAGAAGGCGCTAAAGTTTTCGCGCACCCAAGCGCCCACGTGATGCTTTTCGGGAACTAACGCGCGGCGGATAGTCACGCCCTGTGCCGCTAACGTCTCAATTTGGTTTACCACAGGCGGCAACCTGTAGAGTTTAACCAGCATATCCGTCATAAATTAACCGCCTCTAGCAATCTGCGCTGCTAATCGTTGTTTCGCTAATATGACCGCGCCAATGACCGGTGGAAACTGCGCGGTAGGTAAACTCTTTAGTTTTAGTTCAGCACACAGGCTGCGACTGAGTATATTTTCACCTGCCAGTATTCCACCTGCAAAAGCCACCGGCAAATCTGGCTCGTGAAGTGATGAGATTGCGGTTTGTGTCATAGATGCGAGGTGGCCTGCGCCTTCCTGTAAAATGGCTTGAGCATAGTTGTCGCCCGCATCTGCTTCGGTCAGCACCAGCGGCGCTAGCCCCGCGATCCGTGACGCCGCCAGAGACGGTTCGCCGTATATCCAGCCAATTAATTCTTTAGGACTGCCTAATTGAAACTGCTCGATAATTTTTTGGGGTAAGCGTGATGATGATTCCTGTTCCGTCAATTCCCGTCTATCTGAAGCACGAGTGAATAAACGCAGCGCCTGAAGCCCGATCCAGTAGCCACTGCCCTCATCGCCCAGCAGATACCCCCATCCGCCAACCATAACAGCCTGCCCCGATGTGTTAACGCCGTATACCGCGCTGCCTGTTCCCGCCAGCACCAGCACCCCGCGCCGCTGCCCATGCGCGCCCACCAGCGCGATTTCGACATCTGAACTCAGGGCGATAAGCGAGTCCGGTAGAACTTCACAGAGTATTGTTTCCAGCCAAATGGCGGAATGCTCTGCCGAGATTCCCGCAATACCGACGCCGGCAGCCGAAATGCTGCTGCTGGTTATCCGGGCATCGTTCAGCGTTTCACGGATAGCAGTATGTATGAGTGTGCGGGCCGCCTCCCTGCCGATGCTGCCGGGATTGGCCGATCCATATTCGCGCTGTTGAATAACCGCGAGGTGATTGTCACACAGCGTCACCCGCAGGCGGGTTCCCCCGCCATCAATGCCAAGATAAATAGAATCAGATACTTGCCCTAGCGTTGGCATGATCTTACTCGTAGATCAAATACGGCTCACGCTGACCGCGAAATTCGATTGCCGCTAAGTTCCAGCCTATTGTGAGATCGTCTAGAACTGCCCCGTCATCAATTGCGTCACGTGTACTCGTATTACCGATCAAGCGGTCAAAGTGGTTGAGACTATCGCCCGCAGTTGCCCAACCAAAAATATCCGGCGCAAAATGGCGTAGTTCCCGAATGACGCCTAACCACGATGTGATTGGATCAAACGCTCTAGGATTAGTGATATGTGCCTGTATACCCGTACAATCTACCCCTGCATATTTGCTGGCGGTTGGGCGGAAAGTATAAGGCCGAAAGCGAATACCGGAAAAATCGAATGCATTCAGACGGTGGGCTAGTATGTCAGCCTCAAGACCCGGCGCCCCTGTAATTTCAAAGGGCAGGGCGGTACCACGTCCTTCAGAAAGCGTTGTGCCTTCTATCAGGCAAGCCCCCGGATAATGCTGCGCGGTCACAAAATGCGCCATGGCTGGAGAAGGCGGGATGAACGGAATTCCTATGTCGCCCCATGTCATTGTGCGCTGTAGACCAGCACAGGGGATCACAGTTAGGCGGGACGGATGCTCTAGCCACAGCGCATTGATCATCTGTGCCATCTCACCAATCGTCATGCCATGTTGTATCGGGATCGGGAATCGCCCGACAAGTGATGTGCACTCAGATTTTAAAAGAGGGCCGCGTACTGCGTCGCCCAATGGGTTAGGGCGATCCAGTATCAGCACAGGGACGCCATACTCTCCCGCTGCGTCCAGAATATAGCTGAGCGTCCATAAAAAGGTGTAGTAGCGCGCGCCCACATCTTGTATATCGCAGACGATTACATCCAGTCCGGCCAGCATTTCGCGGGTCGGGCGAAGATTTTCGCCATAAACGCTGTGAACATATAGGCCGAGCGCCTCATCAAATCCCGATTCAAAGAGTTCGCCGTCGCGGCGTGCCCCGTGAATACCATGCTCCGGCGCAAAAAGCGTTTCGAGCTTTACGTTTGGGGCGGCACGTAAAACGTCAAGCGTGCGTTCAAGCCCAGAGCTGACGGCGCTGGAATTAGTGAATAATCCAACGCGCTGCCCGGCTATGGCTTGATAATCGCATTCGCGTAGAACATCTATACCTGTATAGATATGGCTCATGGTAATTTCAGCGGAACGGGCAGCCGCCCGTCAGGGATAAATTCACCGGTAAGCGCCCCAATGGCCGCATCGAGGGAAGGTGAGCTGTCACCGCAGGTGCAGATCGCAGCTGAAGCTTGCGGCAGAACCTGCGCATCAAATGGTGTGCGTAAACAGAGCAGCACGCTTTGGGATGCACTGCGAATGATGCGATCTGCCAGCGTTCGTTGATGTACATTCCATGCTGCGTTGCGCGTGGCAACAATCACCCAATCCGCCTGTTCTGTCGAAAGTGTAATTTGCTCCACGTTTGCCGCTTCAATCCCACTTCCAGTCACCGTGATGATCCCAATTCCGGGTAAATGTTCACGCAGACGATATGCGAATCCTGTTTGTCCGCCGCTTTCAACAATCCCACTTTCCAGCGCAGAGGCAAATTCAATCGCCAGAATACGCCCGCTAAGGGTAGGGATTTCCCCGTAAAGTAACACCGTTCCAGCGCGCGCGGCTTCTTCCATAATCGCAAGGTGATCTGGGATATGAATGCTATCCAGATCGGATGGCGCGGTAATCGCAAACTGCGATTTTAGCTTCTCCACCCGTGCAACCGCGCTGTCTACGATGTCCTCACTGACATCGCCTTCTAACACAGCTTTCAGCAGCATATCATATGCTTCTGCCTGTGTTTCTGCCGTATGCGATACCAATATGATATCTACGCCAGCTTTTGCAGCGAGTACAGCCGACTCTCCCGCTCCGAAATTATCAGCAATGGCCTTCATTTCCATGCAGTCAGTTGTAACCACGCCCTCAAAGTCGAGTTGGTCGCGGAGCAGATGCTGAATCACGATGGGCGAAAGCGTGACCGGGTAATTCGGATCAAGCGCTTCGATAATTGTGTGGGTGGTCATAATACTAGCAATGCCAGCCTCTATAACCACCCGGTAGGGCATCAGATCACGGTCAAGCAGCTGCGCTTCAGAAACTTCCAGGCGGGGGAGTTCGAGATGCGTATCAATCGCAGTTTCGCCCAATCCGGGAAAATGCTTGGCACAGGCCGCCACGCCCGCCCGCTGGAAACCTTTGACTGCGGCTTCAGCGAAACTGCTCACTTGCTCCGGGTCAGTGCCGAATGAGCGCGTACCCATTGTCGGGTTTTCAGCGCTGTAAAGTAAATCAACCGCCGGGGCGTAGTTCCAATTAATGCCTATTGCGCACATTTCTTCGCCCAGAACTGCCGATACGTGTTCTGTACGCACCATTTGCCCATCGCTGGCAGCTGCAAGCGCCATTGCGCCGGGGCTTTCGCTGAAGCCATCGCGTAATCGGGCGACTGTGCCGCCTTCCTGATCAATACCGATGAGCAGCGGATATTTTGCCGCCTGATGAAGCGATGTCGTCAAATATGCAAGTTGTTCGGGTGAATCGACGTTACGGGCGAACAGGATAATGCCGCCTACGCGTCCCTGCGCCAGCCATTCCAGTAAATATTGAGGAGCCTCCAGGCCATGAAAGCCCACGGTAAACATTTGCCCGACTTTTTCTTCTGTGGTCATTGGTTGAGCCATGACTGTCCTTCTTATGCATTATCTATGAATCCGCTGAAAAGCCGTTTTCGAGGTCGCCATCTCACAGGTTGCGCAGCACCACTCGGAACTTATAACGATCTCCGCGATAAACGGACAGCACATACTCAATTGGGCGTTTATCTTCGGTGAAGACTACGCGAGTCATTGAAAGTACCGGATTTGTTGACTTGAATCTTAGAAGTGTAACTTCTTCGCGTGTGGGCATGCGCGCTTCAATGGACTGCTCAGCGTGAGTCAAAATGATCCCATATGACTCGCGGAGCACCTGATACAGCGATTCCCTTGAAAAATCATGCTTCTCTAGCAGATCCGGGCAGTAGTTTCCAATCAGATGCGCGGTTTCAATGGCGACCGGTTGATCATCGGCCATGCGTATACGCCGTAGTTGAATCAGCCTTGCGCCGGGCATTACATTTAGAATTAGGGCAATATCATCGGGAGCGGCGACGACCTCTGCAGAGAGTATTTTGCTAGATGACGAGTAACCCCGTGAGCGCATTTCGTCGGTGAAGCCGGTCAGGAAATTAAGCTGCTGCTGGTAAATAACCGAGCTGATAAAGGTACCTTTTCCTACCTGCGCATAAACCATGCCAACCCGCTCAAGTTCCTTCACCGCTTTATTGACGGTCAGCCGGCTGACCTTAAATTGTTCTGAAAGGTCACGTTCTGAAGGGATACGATCACCTGGCTGAAAGACGCCATTTTGTATTCCAGAGAGTAAATAATCCTTGATTTGCTCATAGAGCGGTTTTGATGACTTTAAATCAATCATGATATTTTCGGCTGATCAGCACGGCTCCTAGCACCAATAACCCGCCTATCAAGGCGCTGCAAACACTGAGAATGAACTCCGGGCTTCCGGGCGGCTGGAAAAACACCATCAATAAACCGCAGCCACCTACGAAAATGCCCAATCTCAGGAAGGCCTTGAGCGTCTCACTCAACATAGGGGGTTAGCGTTCCATCTCCCTGAAGCGGTATACACGCAACTTCTTGTACAAACCCCGGCGGCGGGGAGAGTACCGGTAATTCACGATCACATTGTCCCGGTTGAAAGAAAGGGCAGCGAGGATGAAACGCGCAGCCCGGCGGAATATCAGTCAACTTGGGAATATCTTCCGAGCGTAATACCAACGGTTTCTTCCTCCGGGTAATCAGCGGGTCTGCCTCTGGTACTGCCGAAAGCAGCGCCCGTGTGTAGGGGTGTGCCGGATTGGCGATGATGTCCCTAGTGCTGCCAATTTCTACAATGCGCCCCAGATACATCACTGCGATGCGTCCTTCCCACGCAAAATATTTTGCTAGCGCAAGGTCGTGGGTGATGAACACGATTGCCAGCCCTAATCGGCTGCGCAAATCTAGCAGCGTTTTTAAGATGCCAATACGAATGCTGACATCCACCATGCTCACGGCCTCATCAGCTACGATCAGCCGGGGCTGCACCGAAAGTGTGCGCGCAATACTTACACGCTGGCGCTGGCCGCCGCTGAGCTGATGAGGATATTTGCCAACAATATCCGCAGCCGGGGTCAGTTCTACCAATGTCAATAAATCCCAGATACGTTTGCGCAGTTCGGCGCGATTTTTGACCAGCTTATGCTTGACTAACGGGAAAGACAAAATCTGCTCCACGGTATGCGCCGGGTTCAGCGAAGCAAATGGGTCTTGATGGATGATTTGTAGTTCACGGCGCAGCAGCGATTTTTCTTTCCCCTTGTAACTTTGCCGATTTCGCCCCTCAATCAGAATTTCACCCTGAGAAGCTTCAAGCAGGCCGACCATCATTTTGCCAGTCGTCGTTTTTCCGCAGCCGCTCTCGCCAACAAGGCACAGAATTTCGTTGGGCTGTATGCTCAGGTTGATATCCTGAATAACTGGAATGCGCTGGCGACCTTTTGTAAACCAGCGGTGAAGATGACGTAGCTCAAGAATCGGCGTTTGTTCAGCCGGAGTCATTGCTGAAACTGGTGATGTTTGGGGCATAACTTCTGAAACGGCCACAGGCGCTTATCTCCGTTGGCTGGCAAGTACTTGATCGACATGATGGCAGGCCACACTGTGAAGCGGCTCATCTTCAGCAGCAACCAGAGGGGGTGGTTCCATCTGGCATATTTCGGTAGCAAATGAACATCGTGGGTGAAACTTACAACCAGAGGGCGGCTTGATCAGGTCTGGGGGGCTTCCGGGAATGCTGTGAAGCTCTTCCTTTTCAGTACTCAATCGTGGCGCCGCGTTGAGCAAGCTGAAAGTGTAGGCGTGGCGCGGATGATAAAACACGTTATCTACCGGCCCGATTTCAACAATCTCACCTGCGTACATGGTGGCGATACGATCCGCAATTTCAGCAGCAACAGCGAGATCGTGGCTGATAAATAAGATGCTGAAATGTAGCTCTTCTCGCATCCTTTCCAGCACATCCAGTATTGAACGTTGCGTAAGAATATCTACCGCAGTTGTCGGCTCATCCATAATTACGATCTGGGGGTTAAGCAGCAGGCTGATGGCCAGCAAGACGCGCTGACGCATGCCGCCACTCAGTTCATGCGGAAATGCATTAAATACACGTCCGCCGTCCAACCGCACCTTGGTGAACAAGTCCATCACACGATCTTTGGCTTCACTTTTGTTCATACCGTGTGCTGCGGCAGTATCGTACACCATATCGGAAATGCGGATGACCGGATTAAAGGCGTTGAGCGCCCCTTGAAAAACCATCGAACATTCAGACCATAAAAAGCGCCGCATCTGTTTGTCGTTTAGCGATTGAACATCAATGATCGAGCCATCACGTTTTCTGTAGCGGATGCTGCCACTTTCAATGATGGCCGTCTTGGGCAGCAAGCGGATTAGTGCGAGATTCAGCGTGGATTTACCACAGCCGCTTTCCCCGATAAAGGCTAATGTTTCGCCGGGGTATAAATCGAAAGAAACGTTGCTAACCGCGCGCACATTGCCGCGCCGTGTTTGATAGCTAACAGAAAGATCGCGTACCTGTAATAGAGGGGCTTTAGATGATGGCATTTGCTTTATTTCTTACACCCCACTGCGTAAGCGCGGGTTGAATATTTCTTCCATACTGCGCGTAAAAAGAACAAGTGAAAGCTGGAATAGTGAAATCGCAATAATCGGCGCTAGCAGCATGGCTGAAGCATTGGGATTGAATAATGCGCCTTGCTGCCTTCCCATGAAAATCATCACTCCCCAATCTGGCTCTCGAAGTGGCACAAGCCCCAATACCACCAGACCAACCACTGCATACATGGCGCTGCGCAGCGAGAAAATAGCGTTTACTGCTACGTAGCTCACCATATTGGGGAATACTTCGTTCAGAATGATATGACGTAATCCCAGATCCAGCGCAACGGCGGCTTGAACGTAATCTCGCTCGCGCAGACTCAGCACCTGTGCGCGGACAGCCCGCATCAGTGACGGCCAGTTGAGCACCGCAAAGAGCAGGGCAAGGTAAAACGGATTTTCAAATGAAACCAGACTCGCCAGTACGAGCAGCAGTGGAAACTGTGGTATGGTCAAAATGAAGTTGGACAATGCGATTAAAAATTGATCGACAGCCCCACCCAGCAAGCCCGCTGCTGCGCCGAATACGAAGCCGATTAATGTTGCGATCAGTCCGGCTTGCAGCGCGATCATGATCAGTGATTGCCCGCCATAAACTACATGGGACAGCACATCGCGCCCTTGCCAGTCTAGCCCGAGCGGAAACTCCGCGGAAGGCCCCTGAAATAATGATGTTGCGCCCTCTGCTCGACGCTCCATGTGAATTCGGCCATCATATTCAATGAATAGGGGGCCAAATACTGTCATGAGAGCGAAAAACATAATGCCGATGAAACCGATAAACCCGGCCTTGTTACGGGTTAAGGCTTTTAGTGAACGGCGAACCCTATCCCCGAAATGGGCTAACCCACGCAGGAAAGCTTCGCGGCTATTCTCTTGAAGCAGTGCGGCGGCACCAGCGTCATTCGTTTGCGCATAGTCATACATCGCAAACGGATCTTCCCGGTTGACGTATGCGTAAGAAATCACTACCGCACTGCTGATGATGATCATCGGCACGCCGCCGAGCAGCCCACAGGCAAATCCGCTCAACACACAGGCGATGAAACCGATGATGCCGGCGCGGAACTTGCGATAGTGAATACCGACAATCAGCGGGATCAGGCCGCAAATGCAGCCAATGAGAAAACCGGTTGGGGAGGCTGTGGTTGAAAAGAGATCGGCCATCTCAGTCCTTCTTCTCGTTTTTCACCCGTACGCGCGGGTCAAGCCAACCGAGAGCTAAATCGGAGATGATATTCGAAACGACCACTGAGATAGTGATGATTAGGAAAAATCCTTGCATCGTGGTGTAATCGCGTGAGGTGATTACCCGTAAAAGATTGCGGCCAATGCCGGGATACTGGAACAATTCCTCAATGATGACGCTGCCGCCAACTACAAAGCCAATGCTGATCGCCAAACGGGTAACCAGCGGCAGCAGCGCGTTGCGCCCAACATAAGCCGTAAGAATGCGCCTTTCTGAAAGGCCGCGCGCTTTAGCCACCGTGATATGATCCTCACCTAACGTGGCGATAGTGCTGCTCTTCATCGTCAAAATCCACCCGCCGATAGAAGACAGCACATAAACTAGCACGGGCAGCATCGCAAACTTGAAAATGCTCCCGATATATTCGAAAGTGAAGCCCGGAGCTATCGTAGGGTCAACGCCGCCGCGCATTTCTCCGGGGCTGAAGATTTTCAACTGAATGCCCACCACAATGATCAGCAGTAGCGCGATTACATAGTCGGGAATCCCGTAAATAAACGAAGCAATAATGGTCACAATATTGTCAAATAAACTGCCCCGCCAGTAGGCCATTGCCATTCCTAGCAAAACGCCTAGCGAAAAGCTGATCAATAATGCCGTACCAACCGAGAAAAGCGTCCATGGTAAGTATCGCAAAATTTGCGAGATAACGGTTGTGCCCGGTGAGGTAATCGACTCGCCCAGATTACCCTGCAACAGTTTGCCAATATAGTCTACGTATTGTTGAAGAATCGGGGCATCTGGATCGAATTGATAGAGCGCCGCAGCTTGATTTGAGGCTTCTTCAAAAGTGAGGCCGCGCTGCATAAACTGTTCGATTTTGATTTCAACCGGATTTCCCGGCATCAGGCGGATTAAGAAGAAGGTGAAGCTAATCACGCCAAAGATAGTGAGCAGCCCTTGCGCCATCACGCGAACAGTATAACTGTTGAGGATTCGCCGGATACGCTGCCAGAGAGAAGGGGGGGTGGTTTTCGTGATTGAAACCGGGGCTGATGAAGATGCCAGACTAGTCATTCACAGAAATTCCTTGCGGTTTGTAACCCCCTTCACCTGAATTGGGAAGGGGATTACAGACCAGATTACCTAACGAGAGAACAACTTCTGACTTGTTTCTTTAAGCCAGAACTATGCAGCGCCGGGTCCGGGGCTAATGACGCCATTGAGCAGATACCAGATGATCGGGTGATCACTGCCTGTCGGGTTCGCCAGCCATGTATCTTCAGTGGGGAAGCCAGCGACCAGATTTTCGTTTAACGGCTCAATACTCCGTTCCACGTTTAGCGGAATGAAGGGCATCAAAGTGTTGATGATCAATGCAACTTCGCCTGCGCGTTCACGCTGTACTTCAACGTCCAGCCCATCGCTTGCATGAATGATCATGTTATCAAGATCGATTTCTTCGCCGTTCCACTCAAACTGCATCGGGAAAGAAATGCCTGGTTGATCTTCTGGCAGCGCTGTATTAAACCGGCGGATTGGGCCAAAGAACTGGGTTGCGGCAAACGGTGAACCGGACGCCCAACTCCATACCGAAAGCGAGAAATCACCATTGCGGATTGCGGCGGCGGCTTCTGCCCACGGTAAGGCACGCGGGGTGATGTCGAAGCCAAAGTCATTCAACTGGGCAATCGCATCTTGCGCTGCACCAGCAAAGTCCGCAAATTCGGCCGGGAACGTATATTCAACGCTGATCAAGTTGCCATCAGCATCTGCCCATTTGCCGTCAGCGTTACGGGTATAGCCGGCTGTGGCCATGAGTTCATCGGCCACCGCCAGATCGTTGGGGTACAAGTTCAACTGATCAATAACGTCCTGATTGACCATTTGAGGAACATTATCATCCAGCAGTCCGGCCATATAAACCGTCGCGCGCGCGCCAATGCCGTTGGTGAGGAAGGCGTTCTGATCGCGATTAATCGCATGGGCCATTGCCTGCCGCACTTCGGTGATATTCCACGGCGCGTTTTCATCAGCAAAATTGAACAACAAAGCCGGGCCATAACCACGGGCGATGTCAATCAAGCGAATACCTTCTGCCTGAATGGATTCAATGGTCGCCGCCGGGTAAACATTGGTCGAGTGGCCGAGTTCGCCGCTCAAAACCAGCGGGGTTGTGGCTTCAGTTTCGCCTGCCCACAGTTGCAGTGAGCCAAAATTGACATCATCAGAGTAGATGCTGTTCGCTTGCCAATGCAGAGTCATGAACGCATCGCCCACATCATCCATGGTGTAGATATACGGGCCGCTGGCAATGATTTCGTCGGGGCGGAATTCTGAGATCGCCGCATTCAGTGCCGTCCACTCTTCAGCGTCTTTGGTTGCGCCGGAAGCAATAAGTTCAAGCGCCTGTGCCGCTAGTTCCCCATATGTGGCGTGAGAAACAATGTATTCCTTCAGCAGCAGTCGTTCTGCTACGAATGAAGGCTCGCCGCTGAATACGAACTGAACTGTATGATCATCAACTGCTACAACGTCGGAAATATAGTTGAACTGCGACCATCCCATAATCCGTCCGAGAGCGTAAGTGTCAATGACATCCTGAGAGGTTACCGGATCGCCATTGCTCCACATCGCGTCGGATTTCAGTGTGATTTCGTAATAGGTACCATCATCCGAGAAGCCCCAGCTTTCGGCCAGAAGTCCCTCGAATGTCTGAGTGCCCCAGTTATAAATTGCTGCGGGAAGCTCAACATACGCGCGGAAAATTGCACCGAGGTTAGTGTTGGGGCCGTTTGATGCAAAGCCGTTGAAGTTATGGTCAGGCGGCAGTACGTAGGGCCATGTGCCATAGAATACGCCTGAGGGGGCTTCATCCTGCGCAAACGTCGGCATAACCACGACGCCTAGTGCAAGGATGACCACACAAAACAACATAAAAAGCCGTTTCATTGATATTCTCCCTTACAAAGCTGCTCAAAAATAACGAAGATCTCTAACGCAACACCATGCCCAATGTTTACCCTCCTTGCTAGAATGGATAAGCGGTATAGTGTGGATTAGTCCACTGAAGATAACCCGTAGTGCCGCTGCGCGCAAGAAACTAAAAAAAAGATCTTTTTGGCACTTTAAACATCTTTAATGCTTTCGCGCGTGTTATCCCCCGTAAATGATTTTAGCAAAAATCAATTCATCGCTGTCAAATCGGTCAGGTCATATACATTTCAAACGCATCTCGTCATATAGTGAAGCGACCTTTATAATAGGGCGCTAATTTGACACTATCACGATCAGGGTAATCTCTTGAACATTCAAACGGAACAACTTACAGACCATACTGCCAGGATGACGGTGGAAGTTGCGTCTGACCAATTTGAAAAAGCGAAACAAAAGGCTGCGCGGCGAATCTCTAATAAAGTGAATATTCCCGGCTTTCGTAAGGGCAAGGTTCCGTATGGAATTCTTGTTCGCTTTGTCGGAGAGGAGGCCATCGTTGAGGACGCGTTTGAGCTTCTTAGCAACGAAATATACCGCGATGCTCTCACTGATTCTGGCTTGCAACCCTACGGCCCCGGAACGTTCTTAGAGAGTAAAATAGATCCCGCCCCGGCTATGATCTTCCAGGTGCCTTTGCAACCAGTCGTTGATCTGGCTGATTATCGCAGTGTGCGTCTCGAATGGTCGCCTGTCGAAGTGAAGGATGAAGAAGTAGATCGCGCGTTAAAGAGCATGCAAGAGGACTATGCGCTTGTTGAAGAAAGCACCCATCCTGTTCAGGTTGGCGACCGTGTCACGATGGATATTCACAGCAGCGTGATCGAAGAACATACAGAGGAAACAGGCGAAGACGAAGCAGAACATGATCATGACCATGAAGGCCACGATCATGAACACGATGCGGATAATGCCTTCATCCATGGGCACGATGAACCGATTATTCTGGATGCTGACCACGAGCCTCTACCTGGCTTTAGCGACGCCCTGGTCGGTGCGCAAGCGGGTGATGAGCGAGAGTTTGATCTTGATATCCCTGATAACGAAGAAGAGTACCAGGATGCCGCTGGTAAGAAAGTCCATTTCAATGTTGCTGTGAAGCGAATTGAAAATATCACGCTGCCTGAGTTGAACGATGTATTGGCCGCTCGTGTAACCGAAGGTGAAGACTCGCCGCTTACATTGTTGGAACTGCGGATGCGTGTGCGCAAAAACCTGGAAGACATGACAACAGATCGGACTACGGATGATTATGTTCGCCGTGTACTGGATATCATCATAGAAAAAGCTGATATTAAGTATCCGGAAGTGGCTGTAGCCGACGAAATCGAAGAAATGCTGGAGCAGTTTGATATGCAACTGCATCGGCAGGGCTTCACGCTAACGGATTACCAGAACATCATGCGTAAGTCCAAACAGGATATGTTTGATGAATACCGCGCTGCTGCCGAAAATCGTGTGCGTCGTGGTTTGGTCATGCGTGAAATCATGAATGCAGAAGGAATTGAGGCGACACCCGAGGAATTTGAGGGTGAAATTAACCTCATGTTAAAGTCGGTTTCTGAAGAACAGCATGAAAGTATGCGCGAGATGCTCAATGACCCGAATCTCCGTACAAACATTCTAGACGGACTGCTTCGCCGCAAAACCACTGAGCGGATTATGGCAATTGGCAGAGGCGAAGCACTGGAACCGATCGGGGCTGCCGAACCGGTTGCAGAAGTTAAAACAATTGAAGATGCTGAAACTGTAGAATCAGCAGATGAATAAGGAGAACGAAAACATGCTGTATGAGCAACCAACTAGTTTGATCCCGATGGTAATAGAGTCCGGCAGCCGCGGTGAGCGAGCTTATGACATCTATTCGCTGCTGTTGAAGGAACGCATCGTTATTCTCGGTACTCCCGTGAATGACCAGATCGCCAATCTGGTGGTAGCCCAATTGCTTTTCCTTCAGCGCGAGGATCCGGATCGTCAAATTCAGATGTTCATCAATTCACCCGGTGGCGTGATTTATGCTGGTCTGGCAATTTACGATACCATGCAGCAAATTAGCGCGCCGGTCAGCACTACGGCCGTCGGTCTAACCGCCAGCTTTGGCACGGTACTTCTGACCGCCGGCGAGAAGGGACAGCGCTATTCGCTGCCGAATGCCACAATCCATATGCACCAACCATTAGGTGGCGCGCAGGGGCAGGCTTCCGATATCGTCATTCAGGCCAACGAAATTATGCGCTTGAAGGATCGCCTGATCGAAGTATTTGTAAAGCATACCGGGCGTGAACGTGAAGTCATCGAGCGCGATACCGATCGTGACGTATATTTCAGCGCCCAGCAGGCTGTTGATTACGGGTTGATTGATGCAGTGTTGGAAGGCGCAAAGCAGGGTACTAGCCCTGCCAATGGTGTTAAAGAAAAGGCGCGTTAATTACCGCCATTTTCTATAAAATAAGAAAGACGGAGTGCGAATAACACTCCTCATCCTCACGGAGGTAATGCGTGACTTATACTCCTGGCACCCAGCGGTGCTCTTTCTGCCGTCGCAGTCATGATGAAGTCGAACGCTTGATCGCCGGCCCGGACGGCGTGTTCATCTGCGATAACTGTGTTGAGCTTTGCCAGCGCATTCTGTTCGAAGAAAATATCACTACCGGGGAAGAATCGCCTGATTTTGAACTTGAAACGCTGCCCGCGCCGCGCGAATTGATGGCACGGCTGAGCGAGTACGTTGTGGGTCAGGAACATGCTAAACGGGTATTGAGCGTCGCCGTTTACAATCACTATAAGCGTATTCGCAATGGTGGTATGGCGAACGGTGTCGAGCTTGAAAAAAGCAATATTTTGCTGGTTGGCCCCACCGGCAGTGGCAAAACACTGCTCGCACAAACGCTGGCGCGAATTCTGGATGTGCCATTTTGTATCGCAGACGCCACTTCATTAACTGAGGCCGGGTACGTAGGCGAAGATGTCGAGAATATTCTCCTCAGGCTAGTGCAGGCAGCAGATGGTGATATCACCCGCGCTGAGCGAGGCATCGTCTACATTGACGAAATTGATAAAATTGCCCGTAAATCTGCGGATAACCCGTCAATCACCCGCGATGTTTCCGGTGAAGGCGTGCAGCAAGCGCTGCTCAAAATAGTGGAGGGTACGGTCGCCAATGTACCTCCGCAGGGGGGACGCAAGCACCCTCATCAGGAATTTTTGCAGGTGAATACGTCCAATATCCTCTTCATCTGTGGTGGCACATTTGCCGGGATTGACGAAGATATTATCAAACGTATTGGGGGGCAGGGCACAATCGGCTTTCAGTCAAGCAATCAGCGTTCTTCAGATGATAAGGCCGCGCTGCTGCGCCAGATTAGCCCGGAAGACATGATCCAGTTCGGGATGATCCCTGAATTTGTTGGCCGCCTCCCGGTATTAGTGACGATTGATCCGCTGGATCGTGAGGCGCTAATGCGTATTCTGGTCGAGCCGAAGAACGCGCTGCTCAAGCAGTATCAGCAGCTTCTCGCGCTGGATAACCTTGAACTGGAATTTGAGGACTCAGCCTTAGGTGCAGCTGCAGATATTGCCATGCGTCGGGGAACCGGCGCGCGCGGGCTGCGATCAATCATTGAAAGCCGCCTGCTGGACGTGATGTTTGAAGCGCCGGGACGCCGCGATCTGGTCAAAGTTGTGGTGGATGCTGATGTCATCAACGGTGTGCACCCGCCGCAGTTGTTCGGGCGTGATAACACGCCGCTCGAATGGTCGGACAAAAAGCCGCTTAAAGGCGCAGCATAACGGCTGTAAATCTAAAAAGGCGGGGAGATTCCCCCGCCTTTTTTATTTGACGCATAGATATGACTATTTGAGCGTAATTCAAGGCTTGCCTCCATGTTTGATGGAGGATGTGTCTGCGCTAAATTGCGCGTATCGTAATTTGGATGTGGGTGGCGGGTGCGATTAAGTTGCCGGTTGCATTAACACTACTTCAGACGATGCGCCAGCTTCCTGTTGGAATTGGGTCGCATTGATGCGGCTGGCAGCATTCCACTTGCAGGGAATAGCCCATCGTGGGCGCAGACGCTTTATCATGTCGGCAGCAGATTGCGCGGTTGTCGTTCCCGAACCATCAACCGGAAGAATGACAATATCCGGATGCAGCGCTTCTATTGCCGGGATACCGGTGGTATCGCCGGCGTAGTAAATATCGAAGAAATTCACTGAAATTACGAAACCGAGTCCATCATCGGCTGTTGCCGGAATCCCTTTGACGCTCGCGCGCCCTAAGGAAATGGTCTGGAAAGGTCGAAGTATTTCTGCGCCGGGCAGCTCTTTCGCCACCTGCTCGGTCGTGATGATGCGCGTATTTGGCGCGCGAAGTTTCGCAATATCAGGCGGCGAGAAATATTCGTGTTTGTGGTGACCGATGAGAATAATATCGGCGGGTAACGGTGGATTGGCAATGCGCCACGGATTAATATAGATCACAGGCACGGTGTTAATTAGGAAACTGCTATTGCCAAACCAGTGGATCTTCCTGATCATGTGAATGTGCGATTCTATAAAGCCAACAATTTCGCGGACAAAAGTATACCGACTCTATCGCGCCTCCGTCCAAACCTCAAGAGCATAAATGACGACCCGCTGCATTTTGCTCATTTTTCGTGCAATCAATTCGCCTTATAATCACCTTAGAGGCGTTTTATTCTTAATCCCCCTCTTAACTTCGTTCATATCGCACTTTATTCGAGCGATGGAGCTAATTCTATGTCCGATCGTCCGCTGTCGAACTTATCACGGCAGCCCATCAAAAACATTAACCCTTCGCGAGGCCAAACCGGTGAATTGATGGGGGGTGCTTGGTATCCGCCGCCGCTTTCCCGGCTTGAAGATACTGGACTGAATATTCTCAATGTGGCTGATCTTGTCCTGAAAGTGCTGTATTTTGGCGGCTATATGGCCGGCCATATGATCGCGGATATTGTGAAGCTGCCCTATACCGGCGTGCTTGACTCGGTCATGGAACACCTTAAGCGGGAAAAGTATGTTGAAGTTCGTGGTACGGGCGGCGTTGGCGAGGCTGGCTTTCAGTACCTGATTTCTAGCGCGGGCGTGAACAAAGCGCGTGAAGCACTTGAACGCTCGCAGTATGCGGGGCCAGCGCCTGTTACCTTACAGCATTATGTACAGGCAATGCGCGATCAAAATCGTGAGCGATTGATCGTCCATGAAGAAGAACTGCGCGGTGTCATGCGTCATCTGGTCATCTCAGATGATATGTTAGGGCGCATTGGCCCTGCAGTGAACAGCGGTCTGTCAATCTTCCTATATGGCCCACCAGGCAATGGTAAAACGACAGTTGCTGAAACTGTTGGGCGCATGGTGCTTTCCGGAAATATCTGGGTCCCTTATGCCTTTGATGTTGATGGTCAGGTGATTCGTGTATTCGATAACGTAAACCACGAATTGGCGACCGGCGAAGAGCGAATCCGCCTTGGTGTTGGTATGTCACCTGACCCGCGTTGGGTACGTGTGAGACGACCCATGATTATGACCGGCGGTGAATTGACGCTGGCAGGGTTGGATCTGGTCTATGACGACATTAACAAATACTACGAAGCACCATTTCAGGTGAAAGCCAATGGCGGCATGTTCCTGATTGACGACTTTGGCCGCCAGCAAGTACGCCCCCGTGATCTGCTCAATCGTTGGATTGTGCCTCTCGAAAAGGGCGTTGATTTTCTTACGCTGGCGACCGGGCGCAAAATCGAAATGCCATTTCATGTATTGATCGTGTTTTCTACCAATATTGACCCGCGCGATCTTGTAGATGAGGCGTTCCTACGCCGTATTCGCCACAAGATCGAAATCACCGACCCCACGCCGGAACAATTCAGAGAAATTTTCAAGCGTGTTTGTACCGCTAAAGGCATCAAGTACGATGAGCAGGCGCTGGCCTATCTGTATAAAGAATGGTATCTCAATCAGAATCGCAAACTGCGCGCCGTGCATCCGCGCGATCTAATCAACCAGTTGATTGATATTGCGACCTATTTGAATAAACCGCCGGTGTTGACCAAAGAAATGATTGATCGTTCGGCAACCTCCTACTTTGTGAATATATGAGTCGTATCTTCAAGGGTTCAGCGGTTCTTCGTACACATGTGTTTGTATTGGGCGATGGAAATCCAGTTGTCCAATGGACAAATCAACGTATACAGGAATTGTTGACTGGCCAGTATCGTAACTATGACCACAGCATGTTTGGTCACCCGATTCTGGATTCGGAATTGGAACACTTGAAATCCACAGGCGCGGTTGAACATTTCACCCGCCAGTATGTGTGGCTTACCGCCATGCTTGAAGATCGCGGAATTGACCATGTTGAACCGGACATGGTCGAAGATGAGACATATGTTTTCTATCTGCTCACCAACCTTCCAGAACAAGCATTGGATAAACTGCGTGAACGGATGGCTTCGGTGAGTGATGCTGCCGCCTTCAATGCGACTCTGCTGGATGGGCAAGTTGTGGTTGGGCGGGCAGGTGGAAAACCGTTCGATAATGTTGATGATGCTGAAGCAGCCCGAAGGGCAGTGCGAGCTATCCTTCCATCCTCTGTGAATGTTGAGATCCTGTTTGCAGAAGGCAAAGATGCGCGAAAAGCCACAAGCGAGATGCTTTCTGCATTGGTAGAAGACGCTGCGCCGCCGCTGTCCTTTGATGAGTTGGCGGCTAGCCAGTCTATCTCCCCGATGACTGAAGGTAAATGCGTAATCGTGCTTGCTGGAGACGAGGATAATGCTGTTGCCATCTGGTCAGCGTTAAAGGCAACGGGTATGCAGATCATCGCGGCTTCATCACTGGAGGAGGTGTGGTCAGTGCTGGAGTCGGACACAACAACAGCGGGTTGCGATCCTGTATTGTGTGTTCTAGACCTTACATTAGCAGAGCAGGATGACTGGCGCCTTGTACGAGAACATCTTGAACCGAATGGGCAACTGCTGCCAGAAGTAATCTTGTTGGCAAATTCTGAAACAGCAGATCCGATGCTGGCGCTGGCGCTGAAAGAGTCGCGTGCCCACGTTTTGCTCGACTATCCGATCAACGAATCGCGCCTGCGCTTGCATGTTTACGGAATATTGCATGCAAGTTCATAGTTAGACCTCCGTCGTTTCACATATCCCTGTTTTCAATACATGATCTTTGAAGAATGTCACGGATGCTGTGGTTGAATTCTCTGTGCTTTCTGCTAGAGTTAGGCTTCCTGATATTGGGTAATTGAGCTTATGGCTGGACTTTCTCCCGAACCTCTCCCTTGGGCGAAGCTGATGCGCCGAATCCCGCGTCCACTTCAAGGTAGCGATGAACGCTGGTTGCCTGGCGACATGGAAGAAGCCACGTTTGAATGGATGGCCCCCGGTGATGTGGTTGAAGCGGTTAAGCAGCACTACACCGAAACACATATGTGGCTAGAAGCTGCTTCCCAACATATTCAAAGCCCGCGCTGGCGTGAGGCGGCGCGTCGCTTCCTTTCCGGTGACTGCCTACAGCACTTTACGTTAGCGCTAAAATCAATACGCGAAAGCGATGTGCCATTTGTGGATGTTGTGCGTGGTGAGCACAAGCTAACTGTGCGTTATTTTTCAGCTGGCGGCGATACTTGTCTGCTCAACGATATGCAGTCGGATCGACGTGTCGCAATGTATCGTTTTCGGGGTGGTGAACGTCTAGGAACGCAGGATCTTGGCAGCAGCGCGGTGATATTTATCATGCGCTTTTTCCCTGAAGACAGCCGTTGGAAGATTGATACCTGCGTGCAAAACCTACTCCGGTCAGCGCCCATGCACAGCAGTTCACTACCCGTCTTTGAACGTACGCCCTTGCCTTATCCTGTTGGCCGCGATAGCTAAAGCCTCTGTGTCCTCACCAACCGTATTTGTCACCGGCGGAACCGGATTTCTAGGGCGTCATTTGCTGCCCGCTTTATGCCGGGCCGGTTTTACAGTGCGCGTACTGGTGCGTTCCCCAGAATCCTCTCCGTGGCTAGTGCGTTACCCCACTATTCGGGTCATTCGGGGTGATGTGCTGGATATTGCTTCCGTCACGCGGGGGCTGGAAGGTGCACAGTATGTCATTCATGCCGCTGGCCTGTTTCGTTTTTGGGGCGATCCTTCTCGCTTTGAATCTGTCAATATTGACGGGATAGACAACGTTCTTAACGCGGCGCTTCAAGCCCACGTTCAAAAGTTGATCTACATCTCAACTATTGCCGTAATCGGCAATCCCGAGCCGGGTCGTATCGTAGACGAATCGCATCCGCCGCATCCCGCTGACGCCTATCAGCGCAGTAAACTGGTGGCGGAAAACCATGTGCTTAAGTTTGGAAGCGAACATCTTTTACCGGCGGTAGTGTTAAGACCCGGTGCGTTTTACGGGCCGCTAGGTACCTATGCCTTTAATCGCCTCTTTTTCCGTGATCCGATGCGTGGCATTGTGATGCAGATGGATGGTGGACGTTACATTATATTTCCAGCTTATGTGCCGGACGTAGCACAAGGCATTATTCAGGCGCTGTCAAGGGGTAGGGCAGGGGAGATTTATAATCTTTGCGGAGATCCGATCACCCATAAAGCAGTGTTCGATATCGTATACCAGGAGGCGCATTTGTGGTATCCGCGCCTCGCGCTTCCGGGCTGGATGGGTATTTTAGCTGCGCGTTTGCTGGAAGGACTGGCAGCGATCACCCACCGTGAACCCTTCTACCCGATGAACTTGCGGTCATATGTGTATAATTACTGGCGCGTTTCAAATGAGAAGGCGCGACAAGAACTTGGCTTCATGCCTACGCCATTTGAAATTGGCGCAAAACGCACCATAGCATGGTATAAAGCCGAACGTCCTGAGTGGATTCCCGAAGTTGAGTGTTAACAAACATGAATGATCAGGCGAAAATCTTTGTAAGCAGCGGCAAGGGCGGTGATGGGCTAGTGGCCTTCCGTCGCGAAAAATACGTACCTCACGGCGGCCCAGCAGGGGGCGATGGTGGTAAAGGCGCGGATGTCATCCTACGGGTGAATCCTAAAATTAACACCCTGATCGCGTTTACCCGGCAGATTCACTTCAAGGGCAATCCCGGCGTGCGTGGTGGTACCTCAACCAAAACCGGTAAAAGTGCCCGTGATGTCATCATCGAAGTGCCTGCCGGAACAATCGTGCGGGACGCGGAAACCGGTGAGATTCTGGCAGATCTAGTTCGCCCCGAAGATAGCGTTATTGTCGCTAAGGGCGGGCGCGGCGGGCGTGGAAATGCGCGATTTGCCACCTCTAACGCGCAGGCGCCGCGCTATGCTGAAAAGGGCGAGCCGGGAGAGGAACGATGGATCACCCTTGAACTTCGCCTGATTGCCGATGTCGGCATCGTCGGTGTGCCTAATGCTGGTAAATCAACACTGCTTTCAGTGATTAGCAACGCCAGACCCAAGATTGCCGATTACCCATTTACTACTTTAGAGCCGCAGTTGGGCGTAGTGCTGTACGACAGCCGCGATCTCGTGGTTGCTGATATTCCCGGATTGCTAGAGGGCGCTCATTCTGGTGTCGGCCTTGGCCATTCATTCCTTCGCCATGTTACGCGCACCCGTGTGCTGGTGCATTTACTGGACGGCGCAGCTGAAGATCCTCTGGCCGATTTTAATCAGATCAACGTAGAGTTATCGCTATACGATGATAAATTGGGCAAACGCCCTCAAATTGTGGTCTTTAGTAAAATGGACCTGCCAGAAGCGCAAGAACACTGGCCCGCCGTCCGTAAGGCCTTGCGCGCGCGCGGTATCGAGCCGATGGCAATTAGCGCCGCTACAAGGCAAGATGTAAACCAGTTGATTCAACGTATGTTTACCGTGATTGATGAACTACCCGTTGAACCCGACATCATCGAAACTATGCCGCTGTATGAACTTTCTGAGGAAGAACTTCCGTTTGAGATTGAACATGTCAGCGCTGGCACTTACCGTGTCATTGGTAAACGCATTGAGCGCGCCGCTAAGATGACCTACTGGGATTATGAAGAGGCCGTGCTGCGTTTCCAGCGCACACTGGATATTCTGGGCATTACCAGTGCGCTGCGTGAAGCCGGCGTGCAGGAAGGCGACTCTGTATTCATTGGCGACCACGAACTGGAATGGTCAGACTAGATGCGTTTAGCCGTCTTTGGGGGAACGTTTGACCCGGTGCATGTCGGGCATCTGATTCACGCACAACGTGCGTCTGAAATGCTTAACTGCCCGGTGCTTTTCGTCCCTGCTGCCGATCCGCCACACAAAAAAGGTGGCATAAGAGCTTCTGCTCAGGATCGGCTGGCGATGGTCACGGCGGCAATCGCGCATAATCAGCGGTTTCAATTGAGTCGGGTTGATCTTGACCGACCGGGGCCGCACTACAGCGTAGATATGCTCCATATTTTGTGCCAACAGTACCCTTCAGATACCGAATGGTTCTTCCTGCTCGGCGCTGATTCCCTGCGTGATCTGCCGCATTGGCATCAACCAGTAGAACTGATGCAATTGGCGCGACTCGGCGTATTCGCCCGCCCCGACGTCACCATCGAAATGAACGATCTTGAAGCAGCCTTGCCGGGCTTGAGTGAATCCGTCATCTGGATGGACTCGCCGTTGATTGACCTATCTTCGTCAGTGATTGTAGATGGCATCATGAAGGGGTTTAGCCCGCGTTATCTCGTTCCAGATGCTGCGATGGAAGTTTTGCAGCAGCGAAAGTTGTACGGTTATGAACAGACGACCTAAAATTCTGATTGCGCCAATCGCAGCCGCTCTTTTGTGGGCGTTTCTGTGCGTTTCTGTGCTTTCTGCGCAGGATGCTCCGCCCCACGCACCCACGCTAATTCCGCCAACACTGGTCCCTATGGTTGAAACTGCTCTGGTAGATGCCTTACCTACTGAGAGTGGTATTGCCCGTATTGTTGCAAGTAACGCGGTGCGTATCGGTATCCTATTCAACGAGATTCCTTTCGGTGAACTGAATGTTCGCGGCGAAATCTCCGGTTTTGACGCCGATCTTGGCCGGGCTGTAGCCGAAGCATGGGGTATAACTCCAGAGTTTGTTCAGGTAACGCGGCAGACTGGCCCCGATATGCTTGAAGCCGGCCAGATTGACCTGTTGATCGCGGCTCAGCCGCATTTGCGCAGCCTTGATTCACTCATCGAGTTTAGTGAGGCTTACTATCCCAGTGAACAGGTGATGGTGCTGCGCGACGGCGACCCTGTACAAGCGCTTAGCGAAATGTCAAGCAAGCGCATTGGCTATATCATGGGCACGCGCAGTGAAATGGCGCTTCAAGAGTGGGCTAACCGCACTGGCATTACCGTGACCACACAGCCTTATGTGAATCTGGATCAGGCATTAAGCGGTTTGACCACCGGTGATGTTGATGGATTGGTGGCGAACCGGCTGCACATACAGCGTGCAGTGACGCAGCCGGGCGTTGTTCGGGTATTAGGCGAACCTGTAATGCCCGAACCGTATGCTATTGGTATTCGCCGTATGGATACCAATCTGCGCGAAATGGTTGACCGCACCCTGCAATATCTGGCACAAAGCGGCCGCTTGAATGAAATTCACCGCGCTAATTTCAATAACGTTGATTATCCAGCGGCAATGATTGTGCCCTGGGCAAATATTGGCGATAGCGCGCCAACGCCCGCACAGTTTGGAACCGATATTCCAATGCCCGCGCAATATGTCATTCCGCGGATGCAAAATGATCGCACGTTGCGCGTAGCAGGCATCCGCGATGTTCCGCCAGATGCTCCCGAATCGGTACGCCGTTTAGATACCGCGCACCGTGCGTTTATCAATGAGATTGCGCGCCGCTGGAATGTAACTGTCGTTTATGTGCCTGATAATGGCGCAAATCCGCTTGATTTACTGGCATCCGGGCAGGCTGACTTAGTGATCGGTGTTGAGCCAGACTGGAATACAGCCGGGCAAGCCGTATTTAGCGAACCTTATCTGATGCATGGCTTCCAACTGCTCACCGAAACCAGCGCCAATATCACCGGACTTGGTGACTTGCGAGGTAAGGGAGTTGGTATCTTTGCTGATGAATCTGATGCTCGCGCAATCTTAACCGAACGTGCGGAAGCGGCGCGCGCAATTGTGGATGACGTGTATCAGCTCGCCAATGAATCTGACGCTGCCTTTGCAATTCTGGTAGGAACTGACCTGAATCTCACGGCAGTATTTGGCGACAGTATGCGGCTGCTGCCCCACTTGCAAGCTAACCCCGATACACTGGAACTGCTCAGCGACAGCGAGGGAAATCCAATTTTCTTTTCGCGCCATTATCTCGCGCTGGCAACGCCCCGCGCCGATCTTGATTTTGAACTTCTGGTGGATTACACCCTGCAAGAAATGATGCGTGATGGCACATTGGCTTCGGTATTAGCGCCGGTTACCACGGCACAAGGTATCCCGCCGATGGAAATATGGCCGGGTGCAACTGATTTTCTGGGTTTCGCCGTTACAGGCTAAGGTTGTGGTCGTTTTGACTGCCCGATACTTGCCAGCGTCACTCCTGCCAGCACAATGAGACTCCCTACAACCTGTAAAATCGTCGGGATTTGCTGAAACGCAAAAAACGCCATAATCGCGCTTGCAATCGGCTCAAG
>JACSRP010000080.1 GCA_014879665.1 Anaerolineae bacterium
AGGCCGGAGCCTCCAATAACGGCGATAGTAACTGATTCAGACATATATAAAATCTCCTATAAGGTGGCGCGTATATGACCGCCATCAACCGCTAAAGCGATTCCCGTAATGAAACTAGCGGCAGGCGAAGCTAGAAAAACGGCGGCGTTGGCAAATTCTTCCGGGCGGCCAAAACGCCCCATTGGAATATCCGCAGTCGAAAATTTGCGTTCATCCTCTTGTGAGGTTTGATTTTTCTCGGCACGCGCCTGCATCAGGTTTGAAATTCGCGCCGTTTCCGTCAAACCCGGCAAAATGCTGTTCACGCGAATATTGCTTGAGGCTAGCTCATCAGATAGGGTTTTGGTCAGGCCAACAACCGCTGGGCGCAGCGTATTAGACAGCGTGAGGTTATGAACGGGCTGTCTGGCTGCCACCGAAACGACTGCCAGAATAGAAGCGCGTCCTGAGCGTTTCAGGTAGGGTAGGGCATGGCGGGTCAGGCTGATGGCGCTCAACAGAGTCAGTTGAATCGCATCTTGCCATCCGGCGAGATCGAAATCTTCAAAGCTGCCGGCTGGCGGCCCCCCGGCATTCAGCACCAGTATATCAAGGCCGTTCAGCGTTTCGGCTGCGTTGCGAATGAGTCGCTGGTTGGAAATATCATCGCTGACGTCGCCTTGAACGGTATAGACAGGATTTCCGGTTTCAGCATTAATTGCTGATGCCGTCTCTTGAAGATCGCTCAGCGTGCGGCTGCTGATAACAACCTGCGCGCCCTCACGGCTAAACTGGCGCGCGGTGGCTGCACCCAATCCCTGACTAGCCGCCGTAACCAGCACTTTTGCGCCGCGAAGCCCTAAATCCATAACTAACTCTCCAGTTCAACCCGGAACTGCTTCTGCCCGATCCCGATAATATCGCCGTCGGTGATGATCACCGGCTGTGTCACCGGCATATCGTTGAGCAGGGTACCATTACGACTGTCCCGATCTTCCAGCCACCATTGCCCATCACGTAAGGCTACCGTTGCATGCTCTGAACTGGCGAATGAATCGTCAATCTGAATTGCATTAGAGGGTGATCTGCCAATATTCGTCAATGCTAGCAGCGGGTACGAGTCACCTGTGAGGACAGAAGTACCGCCGATATTTTCTACTGCTGCGAGCTTTCCGTAGGGGCGGCGGCTGGATTCGATTACATCCGCCGCGCCGCGAAAATCGCGCCAGAGAAATAGCAGCAATAATCCAAGCGTCGCCAGCAGCAGGGCACCCGTTAGTATACGCAAAATGATCAGCGTAGTCTCGCCAATGAACATGGTTTATAGCCGCGCCTTAATCAATTGCGAAACTGGTTTGCGTGGAACTGCTGTCCGATTCGTCCATATAGAGTATTTGCGTGCGTCCCAAACGGATGACATCGCCAGCTTGCAAACGGTGTTCGTGCACGCGCACATCATTGATCAAACTTCCTGACTGGCTGTTGATATCAAAATAAGTATAAACGCCAAAACGTAGGCGAAGCTGTGCATGATAGCGGGAGGCATAAGGATCGTCCAGCACAATAGTATTATCGTTACCGCGGCCAATTGTGACCAGCGGCGATGTCAGAAGTTCAATCCGCAGTCCATCAATGACCAGATGCGCGTTGGCTGGCGTTAAACTGATCGGCGCTGCGATCCGTTCAAGCACTGATGTCGCCCCCTTAAGCTGTGCTTGATGTGCAGCGGAGACGCGAAGATCGCCCGGCTCAATATCTGGATTGATGTTGATATGCACCAGCGGCGATTGCAGCAGCCGTAAATGCAGGTCATTTGCCAGCTCAGCCAGATGCTCTGACAGCAAAGCCTCAAGTGCGGGCTGTCGGGAGATTAGACGCTGTTGTTCAGCGGCGTTTAATTCAATGACGAAATCATCAGGTGCAATGGCGCGTGGATCGTTGTCTCTGGCGGGGCCGGCGTTCGTTTCCATCGCGCGCGCCAGCCTGACCGCCAGATCGTGTGGCTGTACCTGCCGGCTAAAAAGCTGTGAAAATGCGCCTTCTACCAGAAATTGAATTTGCGCTTCCAGCCGCGCCAGCCCGAGATCGTTCATACAGTATATTATAGCGCAGGCAAAATCAGGATAGGAACACGATATATAAACGGCGTGAATCCGGCGCTAAGGCGTAGGCAGCCCTTGAAAATACAGTATTCATATCCCGGCGAAAAAACAAAAAAGGGCGCAATCTGCGCCCTTCATTTGTAAGAAGTTGTGCCTATAGACCCTGAATGACGAAGGCAGGATCAGTGGGGACATTATTCACCCAATTGCTGGTAGTGGTCACCGTAGCTGCCGCGCGCAGATCTTCAAGGTGCTGGTTGAATTCTAGGTCGCGTGCCTGATCAAGCTGGGCTTCGCTCAATTCACGATCTTCACGGCCGCGCAGCTGGAAGATGGCATAAGTACCACTTTCAGTTGCAATCGGCCCGACGGTAGCGCCGGTGGCCGCCGCTTCAACTTCATCGCTGAACGCCTGACCATATTGCAGAGTCAGGTTTTCGAGCGTGCTCCAATCCAACTCGCCGCCAAGTGTTGCCGAAGCATCGCTGCTGTTCACTCGCGCCAGTTCAGCAAAAGAGTCGCCTTCTGCCAGCGCCGCGAGAATATCGTTTGCCTTGTCTTCTGTATCCACAATGATAATACGCCCGTTCACAAACGGCGCAGTGGTGGCGATATCGGCTGTCGTTTGATCGCGCAGCGCTTCATGCAGCGCCAGCACGCCAAAATAGGCGCGAATATCAGCATCACTCATGCCCGTCTGGTTGCGTAGTTCACTGAATATGTCGTTACGCGCAGTATTGAAAGACTCCGCCAATTCAGTCGCATTTTGCGTTGGCGCTGGCGTGCTTGAGGCCACAGGAGTCAGCGTTGTTGTAGGCGTAAACTCAGGCGTCGGCGTTTCGGTAGGCGTGGGGGATGCCGTTGGTGAAACAATTGCCGTTGGTGAAACCGTGGGCGATGGTGACGGCGTTGGTGTATTCAGCGCGGCTTCTGGATCGTAGCCAAAGAAATTGCGGATCTGTTCGTCTATTTGCTCGTCAGTGATGGTGACGTTGTTAGCCGCCGCATACTGCCGCAGCACTTCGTCATTAATCATCTGGTTCAAGACGGTGTTCCCAAGCTGATCGGGAACCTGCATTTCGTTGATCCACGTTGAATAAGGTGGCTGCGAGGTCAAAAACTGAATGATTTGATCGTCAGGGATGCCAATTGCGCGATACTGCCCGACGGCATTACTCAACTCAATATTTCGCAGCGCGCGGGTCAGGCGCACTTCGCGTTGAAATTCGCCAACGGTAATATTCCGGGTGTTTACGGTGGCTGCCACTTGATTAGGGACAATCAGACCGTCAATAACAAACGCTGAAATCAGCAGCACACCCACGACAACACCCACAATGATCATGCTAATCAACAGGAGGCGCTGAACGCGGGCTTCACGTTCGGCGCGGGTGCGATACTCTTTGATCAGCTTCGGCTGCTGGCGCGCAGTGCTGGGCGTGCCTTTTGTTTGTTTTGGGTTTTGCGCGTCGCTAGGCTGACCGCTTTTTGCCATAGTTAAATTACTCCCTCGAACGAAGGCAAGAAAAAGGCACAGGCCGGTTTCTGGCTGCGCCTCCTTCTGAAAATTAGTCGGTTACAATGACAAAGGGCAGCAGTGCAAGGTGACGAGCACGCTTGACTTCGCGCGCAAGTTCACGCTGGCAGCGCGAGCAATTTCCGGTTTGGCGGCGCGGCTTGATCTTACCAGTTTCGGTGATAAAGCGGCGCAGCGCATCTACTTCTTTATAGTCAAAGCATCTGCCGGGCGGGCAGAAAACTTGATTGCGGAAGCGACCACGTGGGCCACCGCGACGGTCGCCGCGATCAGGACGGTCGCCGCGATCAGGACGGTCGCCGCGATCAGGGCGATCACCGCGATCACCGCGATCGCTTCGCTCGGGACGTTCTCCGCCATCACGCGGGCGGCTTTCAACTTCTCTTTCGTCAGTCACAGGTCAGTTCTCCTGATGGTTTAATTGCTATTGGCTAAAAGGCGTAATCGCTGTCATCATCTTCGCTAATGAAATCGGTTTCACCCTGCGATCTACGATCTCCGAGCATAATCATTTCATTAGCAACCACTTCGGTTCGAAAGTGCTTTTTTCCCTGTTCGTCTTCCCACCCGCGGGTTTGCAGGCGGCCTTCAAGATAGACTTGCTGGTTCTTGACCAGATGCTGCTTGCAAATTTCGGCAAGCTGCCCCCATGCCACAATATTGAACCACTCGGTCTCTTCACGGCGTCCGCCGTCTACCGAAACCCACGTGCGGCTGGTGGAAACACTAAAACTGGTCACCGGGCGTCCATTTGGCGTGAACCGCATTTCAGGATCGCGTCCCACTACGCCGATAAGGATGACTTTGTTTAGTCCACGTGGCATTGGTGCTTATCCTGAAGCCGAAACGATTATAGGAAACTGGATGCTATTCTTCGGTGCGAACCACCAGATACCGCAAAATGTTGGCTGAAATGTTCAAATTGCGATCCAGCTCGATCAGCGCCTTCGGCTCTAGCTGTGATTCCATCAGCACATAATAGCCTTCGCGCTGATTATCAATCTCATAGGCCAAACGCTTGCGTCCCCAGCGATCAATCTTCGAGACCTGACCGAGTTCGTCAGCTTCAATCCAGCCGCGCACCTGATCAATTGTATTATTGACAAGGTTTTCGTCGGCGTTGTCCAAACGGACAATAAACGTAACTTCGTATGCACGTTTCATCGGGGGTACTATATTCTCCTTTCCCCGGGATTGCCTTGCATGGCGTGGATGCCTGCTGCAAGACGGAAAGTTTGTGCGTTGGCGCAGTATTTAATGCGCCAACGCGCATGTTACCTGAAAGCAGGAACAGATTCAACGGTGATTTATGCTATTTGTGATAGAAGGCGTATTAGCGGATCACTATTGTGTCGGGAAGTGCCAGTTGGGCATTAAACTCAGGAGATGAAAGACGCCGGGATCTAGCAATTTGCGCGCTTGCTAGCGCCAGCGCAACCACCAACCAGAACAGCGTGATCGCCCCCTGAAAGTCAGTCCGAAAGAAGTAGAGATCGGCTACGGAATTGATCAGCACGGCCAGCAGCGCCGCATGAACGCCCAGATGCAGCGGCCAATGGCTGTCATCGCCTTCCGCACCGTGTCGCCAGCGCCAGCCAAATACAAATACTGCTGCCATCGTGCTCAAGAAGATACCCACGCCAACCAGCCCGATCTGGTTCGCCATGATCAGATACATGCTGGCGACATCCGTATACAGGTCTATGCTGGGCGAGCCAGTGAAACCGATTCCCGTAATCGGGTAACGCATAATCAATTCAAGCGAATCGCCATATTCGCCTAATCGCATTTGCGTGGCCTGATCCTGTCCGGTGAAAGCCTCAATGAAGCGCGTCACCAGACTTTGCGTTTGCGGCAGAATCAAAATTAACCCGGCGGCCAGCGCCAGCAGTACCCAGAATTTCCTGAAGCCTTTGAAGAAACCGATGGCGACTAAGGCAGCGGCAAACGCTAGCATCGAAGCGCGAGAATAGGTGAGCACCATCGCCAGCGCGATAGTCCCTTCAGCTATCCACAGCAGCCAGCGCGGCTGGATCATCGGTTTGCGCGCGAAGAGCTGCGGCGCTAGCATAGCCGCAGAAATGGCGAGATAGCCGCCTAATGCGTTGGGGTCAACCCATGTGCCGATAGCCCGTTCGCCCATAGAGGGTGTATCTTCGATATACCGGATCACGCCCCCGTTGGGATAGCCGACCCGTGCCAGACGCACCAATATATTCTCCGCCGTTTGATCGCTTAAAGCATACAACCCTAGCGCAATCAAAGACTGGCAGACCGCCAGCACGCTTAATAAGATCACCAATCGCCGCAGTGACCGGGTATCGCGGATCATATCCACCAGCACAAAAGCCATCCCGATGCTGAGCAGTGTTTCAGCAAATTGGCGCAGATCAGCGGAAGTTGGCCGTGCCCATCGAATCCCTAGCACAAAGCTCAAAATCAGCCAGCACATATACAGGGCAATGAACCCGTGAACTGGCGTCAGGCGGATGCCCCGCCGCTGGCCGGTCATGAACTGCGCCAGATAAACGAGGATGAAAGTGCCGAAGGCAATATCCAGCAGGGTGGGCGTGAAGCTAATCTTGAATGGGAAAGTGCCGAAAGGCAGCAGTGCCATGACCGCGACAATTCCGTAAAGCGCCGCTGAAAGATTGGTCAGCATATACAAGCCAGCCAGCAGCCCTAAGAGGGCGCCAGCGGTAATGACCGGGCCAGCAATCGCCAAAAGAAGGCCGATTCCCCCGGCGATGCCGCCAATCGCCAGACCGACCAGCAGCGCGTAAATTCGCCTGTCCATCATGCCAATACGCTGTTGCAGCCCGTTAGCGCTTTGCATATCGCAGCCCTGAAATGC
>JACSRP010000131.1 GCA_014879665.1 Anaerolineae bacterium
CTCGTTTCAATGGACATTAGTTATAATTTAGCACAGATTTGCGATCTGGCAAGTAGGTCGAAGATTAAGGATTGGAATTGTGACCACAACTGATCGATGAGATTACGTTTGCGCCCTCGCCGCCAGCCTGCCCCTCACCCGTTCCGGCATTAGTGGGGCAAGGCGCGTCCATTCATCTAGCGTGAGTGCTTTCAACCCGTACCACAACCCGGCATAAGTGAGAATGCCGACAGGTAACGCGATCAGCATATGCACGGGCGACAGCAGCAGCATGACGGCAATCATGGCGATAGTCGCCAGCACAGGCCGCCATAAGATTCTGAACCAGGGCATATTCCCCAGCACCGGGCGCAGCAGCAGATAGAACGGCACAAACAGCACCGCCTCGCTCAAAATAGTGGTGAAGGCCGCCGCCTGATAGCCATACTGCGGGATGAGAATCAGGTTGCTGATCAGGTTGAAGCCCACCGCCAGCACGAATGCGCGCATGATCTTCCGCTGCAAGTCCAGCGCCACCAGCATATACTGGCTGAAACTGTTCATCCAGCCGATGGGGATGCTCCAGATCATGATCTGGGTGGCGATGGCGCCATCCGGCAAATACTGCGAACCGCCAAGCAAGGCGGTTAGCGGCACCGCGAAGAAGGTGAACAACACCGCCAGCGGCAGCGCCATGCTGACCAGCAGTTTGACCGCCAGAATGTAATTGCGCTTCAAGCCGTCTTTGTCGTCCCGCGCCTGCCGGCTCATACGCGGCAGCATGGCCTGCGTGAAGAAGGCGGGGATGATATTGATCGCCGTCACCCATTTGTAGGCAATCTGGTACTGCCCAACCATCAGCGTGCCGTGCATGGCTTCAATCAGAATCACGTCAATCTGAAAGAAGATGGTCGCCAGAAAATGATTCAGCATCAGCGGCCAGCTTGTGCCAGCCATGCGCCGCATCAGCCTGAAATCGGGGCGGGCGGGCGCGGTTCCGGCGAACATCGGGCGGGCATTCCACCATAAAAATATCAGCGTGACAACGTTGGTGAAAATGCTGACCGCCGCCAACCCGACGATGCCCCAGCCCATCAGCAGCGCGATCAGCCCGCCGATGGTCTTGGAAAGCGTGGCAACCGTTGCCACCAGCGCGGGCATTTCGGCGCGCTCAAAAGCGTAATAGAGCGAAGTCAGGCCGTTGCTCAGGCTGTTGGGCAGCAGGCCAACATAGAGCAGGCCAATTGCCAGCAGCGTGGTCACGTCCAGCGGCGGCGAAACCGTAGCCTGACGCGCGCCCAAAAAGGCGGCCAGCATCGGCACGCCAATTCCGGCCAGCCCGATACGCATGGCGCTGGTGTTGAAGAAATAGGTGCGCGCCTTGCTGTGATCGCGGGAAACCTCGCGGGTCAGGAATAGATTCAGGCCGAAATTGGTGAAAATGTCGAACCAGACGAAGATCACGCCGGCATAGAAATACGCGCCCGCCTGCTCCGGTCCCAAAATCCGCAGCATCACGAAGGCGAAGGCAAAATCTATGCCGCGGTTGAACAGGTTCAGCAAAATTGGCGCGAGGCTGTTGCGGGCAACGATGCTGAGGCCGCTAGCCCCCCCCTGCGCAGGCTGTGTAATCAATGAGCGCCACACATACACCCCGCCAACCAGCATCAGGATGATGAAGCTGATGAACGAGGCGAACAGCCCCACTTGAAAACTTTGCGGGCTGTAGACGATGCGAATTTGAAAATTTCCGGCTTCGGGAATTTCGACGCCAATAAAATTACCGTCCACCAGCCGCAGCGTGAGTTCAGTTTCTTCAGCAGTCGGGTTGTTAAGTTCGTCTACGGGCAAACTGTAGGCGCGCCAGCCGGGTAAAAATGTTTCGCTGATCACCAGTTCGGCAGGCTGTTCGGTACGCACGATATAGAACGACTCGCGGCTGGTGCCGCCGGCGCGCTCTACGGCTGTTTGCTCCGGCGTCGAGCGGCCCGTCAACAGCATGGCGCGGGGATTCGCGTTTAGATTTTCCCAGATGGTGACGGCATCATCGCTGTACACCCGCTGAAAATCGGATAGGCCGCTGAGATCGGTTGAAAGATGGGTGATCACGTAGCGAATGTTAAGCTGATCCAGCAGCGGCGATTCGAGCGCGGAGCGCGGGTCAAAATTCAGCGAGGGATCGTAAACGGTGTACAGCGGGGCGACGCGGTTGTAATCAAGCTGGACTTGCGGCGCAAGCTGGCGCATGAAATCCACATATTGTTTGGGGATGATGCTCTCGTAGCCGCGCGCATCGTCCAGCCCGTATTGCAGCGTCATGTTGGCCTGAAACAGCGGGCGCTGAGCCGGATCGTCCAGCGTGATATAGCGCCAATCGCCGGGCTGCGCCTGTAACCATGCAATCGCTGGCGGCGTGTAAGCTAGCCATGCCGGATCGCTGGCGGGGTTGAAGCCCCACGAGGCGATCAGCAGGTCGGCGGCGATCAGTAGGATGGCGAAAGCCGGCCAGAGGTGGCGGCGTATCCCCTTTGAGGGGAAGGGATCGGGGGTGGGAACATTTTCCCTCCCCGCCCACAAGAACACCGCGCCGCTCAATACCAGCACGATACCCAGCACCAACAGGTTCGGAAACTGTACGCTGTAGAACACAGCCGGATCTGCGAAAACGCTGCTGGCAGGCGCGCCGGAAGCGGTGGCCATGTTATCCAGAATCCGCTGGATGATCGGCGCGATCTGCGCAAACAGCAGGCGCGATACCAGCAAGCCGGCCAGCACCAGCGCGCCGCTAAATTCCAGCGCCCAGCCGAACATGCGCGCCCAACGGCGATTATGAGGGATGCCCCCAGCGCGCAGTTTCGCCAGCGCGTCCAGCCCGAAGGCCGCCAGCACCGCCACGCACAGAGTCAGCGCGAATATCCATCTGAAGGGTGAATGAAGCTGGTTGATCCCCGGCAGCAGGTAAATCAGCGCGTAAGTGGGCAAGCCGAACATGAAGGTGAGCGAAAACAGCGCCAGCACCGCGAAGATCGGGCGATAGGGGGGCGGCGTATTTGTGTCCCGCTTCGCAATCAGCGCATAAATGCTCAAAGCCAGCGGCAGGATGCCGAGATACAGCGCCGCTTCCACGTAATTCTTCATGCCCCAATCGGTGCTGGTGACGGCATTATTGAGCAGCGAAATTGTTTCTCCGCTGAATACGTCAAGATAGCTGTGCTGCGCCGGGCTGCCGTAGAAATTGGGCAGGATGAATTGCAGCAGGTCGCGGAATGGATGCGCCCAGCTTGCGATCTGTTCCAACGAGGCCGAGCCGCTGCGGAAATTGATGCTGGCAAGCTCAAACAGGGGGATGAACTGCACCGCGCCCAGCCCGATGCCCAGCACGACCATCGCCAGAAGCCACGCGCCAGAAGCTGCCACCGTCTGCAGCGGCGACAAGGCGCGGCGCGGTTTGGCGGACGCGGGCGGGACGAAATCGCCCCCCGTACCCATCAGCGCGGGCGGCAGCGCAATTGGGGAAGTGGCGCTGTCTATCAGGTCCAGCGTGAGCGGGGCAGATAAATCAGAAGTTGCGGCATCAGGCGGCGCAAACCCCGCCCCTACGGCAGATTCTATGAGGGCGGGGGCGGGTGGATTTCTCCACACTCGCCACGCTTCCCACGCCAGTCGGCAGGCGGCATAGTATCCAGCAATCAACAGGGTGTAATAGAGAATTTCGACATGCCCGGCCAGCACGCAAAAGCCGAGCGCCACCGCGCCAATAACTACCCATGGCGCAGCAGCGGGAATACCCCGCAGCAGCGGCCTGCGGCGAATGATAAACTCGATCATCAACAGCAGCAGCGGCAGCCATATCGCCGCGGCGATGATCATCGGAAAGACCGCGCTGATCACGAAGAAGGCGCTCAACTGGTAGATCACGCCGCCTGCCGCGCCGCCGGTTCGCCCGATGCCTAACCCGCGTAGGAAGGCATACATGAAGATGCCCGCCAGCCACAATTGCAGCACCGTGAACCAGCCATAGGCGGCGGGCAGCGGCAGGATGTAATAGAGCAGGCTGAAGGGATAGAGCGTGCTTTGCTGGCCGGAGGCTAAAAACGGGATGCCGGAAAACTGATGCGGATTCCACAGCGGAATTTCGCCCTCGCGTAAGCTTTCGAGGATGAACGCTTTCCACTGAACATTTTCCAGCACCAGATCAGACAGCAGGTGATTATGAGGCACTTCCGGCGGCGGCTGTTCCGCGCCGGTTTCATTCCGGTAGCTGGCGTAGGGTTCGTACTGATACAGGTTTTCGGCAGGCAGCAGGGTTCTGCCGCCAATGGTTTGCGGGAAGAAGGCGATCAGCGGCAGGATGAAGAACAGCGCCAGAATTGCCAGCGTTTGCCAATGAAGGCGCAGAAAACTTTTGAGAAAGGTCATATTAGGTGGATTTATGCGTTGAGTGATGCCGGAACTGCTTCAAGTTTACAAGGGAGCGAGTCATCAATCGCGCGCAAGTGGACAAACTGGATGCCGGGGGCAGCGTCCCTACAGGCAAGTTTGATGCGGCATCTTCGCGTATATTCACACCTACTCTCCCCTCGCCACGTTCGGCTGAGGGGAAAGGGATGAGCTTATGCGCAGCATCGGCTACTTATTCACACTCATTGGCATGATCAAATGCAGGAAGTCGGCGCGGCCATCAGGGCGGATTACGCCGGGCGAGGCTGCCCCGTTGCTTTCCAGCAAAATGCGCTCCTCCGGAATCACGCTCAACACGTCAATCAGATAGCGCACATTGAACGCAGTATCCAGCGATTCGCCCTCTACCGCTGCTTCCAGCGCGCCTTCATAATCACCGCGCTCGTTGCTGCGCGCGCTGATCTGCATCGCGCCCGGTTCGCTAGGGCCAGATGGCGGCTTCACCGTTATACGGGCGCTGTAGTTGTTGTCGCGGGCGAAAATTTCCGCGCGCTTGTAGTGTCGCAGCAGGTCGTCGGTATATACACCAATCACGGTGTTGTAATTCTTGGGGATGATGGCGGTGAAATCCGGGAAGCGGCCATCAATCAACTGCGATGAAATGATCGTGTTTTCAACCTGAAACTGGATCAGATCGCGGTCGCCCGGCAGGGTAATGCCCACCGGCAGATCGTCGTCAATGATCACGCGCGCCACTTCGGCCATCGTCTTTGCCGGCACCACCATATCACGCTGCTTGCTGAATTTCTTGTCAATCGTGGCGGTACGCACCGCCAGACGGAATCCGTCAGCAGCGGCTACGGTCATCACCGTGTCATCGAATTGCAAGTACAGGCCGGTGAGGATCGGGCGGGTATCTTCCTTTGCAGAGGCGAATACGGTTTCATTGATCATGTCGCGCAGCACTTTGCCCGAAAGCACTACGTCTGGCTCTGAAAGTTCCGGCACTGGCGGGAACTCGTTGGCCGCGATGCCGCGAACATGCCAGTTGGTTGCCCCACATTTCAGATTGATGGACTGCGTGTTGGCGTCCAGCGTCAGGTCTACGCGCTCTGGTGATAGGGTCTTGACCATCTCTGACAGTGTTTTAGCCGGAAGCGTCACCGCCCCGGCCTGATCTACCTTCGCGCCAATGTAGGTGGTGATGGTCAATTCCTGATTCATCGCCGCCAGTTTCAGCCGCGATTCTTCGGTTTCGAGCAGCACATTGCCCAGAACCGGCAGCGTGACGCGGGTATCTACCGCGCGCGAAAGAATCGTCAGTGCCTTGTCTAATTGTTCCTGTAGAACGGAAACCTTCATCGCGGCAAAACTCCTCAACGGGAATGAAATGACGTTTTATGAACAGGCCAATGGCAGGTAGAAACCGGCCAGTTGAGCATGTAAAAACACGAATGAATTATACCGCAATCACGACTTTAGCGTGAAAAATTGATAAAGTTCATCGCCTTGCCCGAACTGTCCCCAGCCCTAAAGCGCCAGTGCCTCGCGCAGCACATCGCCATCCACGTTGCCGCCGCTGATCACGATCACGGTTGTGCCTTCTGGAATCTCTGGCGGGATGCTGCCGTTAGTCAGCGCGGCAATGCCCACCACGCCGCCGCCTTCGGCAATCCAACCCTGTTCAAAGACCATGTAGCGCATGGCGCGCGCGATATCTTCTTCGCTTGCCAGCACGATTCGATCCACCAGCCGCTTCACGATTTCGACGGTGATCGAGTTTTCTTCGACCTTGCCCGGCAGCGCATCCGCCAGCGATTCGCCACCTGTAGGATGGTCCAGTTCATAAATCAGGTTGTACATCTCTGGCGACACCAGCGGATTCACGCCGATCACCTCAATCGAGGCATCATGGCTTTTAATCGCTGTCGCAATTCCGCTGATCAGCCCGCCGCCGCCAATCGGCACGATCACCCGCCGCACATCCTTGATCGCCTCCAGTATTTCCAGCCCGATAGTCCCCGCCCCGGCAATGACATTCGGATCGTTGTACGGCGAAATATAGGTGTATCCACCTGCCACTTGCAGGCGATGCGCCTCTTTCTCAGCTTCTTCATAGCTTTCGCCGAACAAAATCGCTTCCGCGCCCAGCCGCTTCACGCCCTGAATCTTCCGCCGCGCCGCGGTTTCCGGCATGACAATTTTCGCTTTCACGCCCAGAAGCCGCGCCGCATTCGCCACGCCCTGCGCATGGTTGCCGGTAGATGCGGCGATCACCCCGCGCTCGCGTTCGGTATCGGTCAGCGCCAGCATCGCATTCAGCGCGCCGCGCACTTTGAACGAATGGGTTTTGTTGGCATTTTCGAGTTTGAGCAGCACCCGCCCCGGAAGCGCGTTAGCTTCTTCAACCGGCGTTGGGGGAATATACGGGCGGATACGTTCCTGCGCCCGCAGCACATCTTCAAGTTGGGGGAGGGAAGGAGTCAAAAGCTTTCTCGCAACATATTTAAAAGAATAGTTTGAATTATATCAGGGAGATGATATGTGCGAATTGGGTAGGGCTTACGATAGGTATATTTTTGAATGGGTGAATTGCAAGTAAGTCTGGATCGCCGCTGACAACATAGTCTGCATTTCCTGACAATGCACATGCAAGAACGATTAAATCATCGGGATCGCGCAAGAAAGGTATCTCGATTTCTTCAGGATTAATGATTTCAGTAAAACCAAGATAGTTTGAGATAATTTGTTCAGGAAGTAGTCACAGCTTTTCAAGGCGATTTGAGAATTTGGGGCGATAGAGAACATCTCGCAATTCCTCAACCAACATTTCGCTTGCAACGCGTTGAATATCGCCCAGTTGGACGGCGTGAAGAATCTGCTGTGGTGTTCCAGACCAAAGGAAACCTGATACCACAACGTTAGTATCAAAAACCACCCGCATTATCAGTGATGGAGAGAATTTTGCGCAGCGCGTTTTTCCTTGCGGTAAGCCTTGATCTCAGCATTAACAAGATCCATCACTGCCCGATCAAGCTCTTCGCGCAAAATCTCCTCGACTTTCTCAGGCTTAAGTAAGCCGAATTCTTCAGCATCATTTACGAAATCTGCTGGAAGTCTCAGCGTAATTTCCACTGTATCCATCGTCATTTACTCGTTTAGCTATGTTTAGTATAAATCAAATTGTGCCAAGTTCAGTACGTTTTACTGGCTGCAACAACGATTTATCAAATTCGCCCATCGTTTTATCAGTCAGCGCCAGCACCGCCGCTTTCGCGTGGGCGGCATCGGCCTTCAGCGCGGCAACATCTATTGTCTGGCAGGCATCCGGAAGCTCTTTCAGCCAGCGTTCGCTGCGTTTGAACATCTTCAGCGCCCCTCGGCGGTTACCTTCTACAATATGATAATAGGCCAGCCCCACTTGCAGCACGCCTTGATATAAATCCCTAATCTGGCGCGGCTCTTCCCGCCACACTTCCTCAAATAAGTCGTGCTGCGCGTGGTATTCACCGGCATTAAATAAGCGAATCGCTTCCTCTGCTAAATCAGGCAGCGGCTCGTCGCAGGGGTTGGGTTGGGTTGGGGTCATTGAGGGATAGAGATTAATGTGGATAGCCTAGCGTCCGTCATCGTCATACCAATCAGCGCGGCTGTTCGAGAAATCCTTGATAATGGATCGGTCATCCATCAAATCAGCGAATTTGTCTAGCTTCCACGCAATATCATCGCGAGAATCTCCACTTTCCTGAAGATGCTCCATAACAACCTGCCACTCGGGCGGTGAAAGTTGATCGATCAGGCCAAGTACCTGATCAAGTTTTGAAGTAGACATCAGAAATGCTCCTTACCTGATACTCTTTATTATATCGAGTTCAAAATACATGCGGAATTTGAGATGCCCGAACCTATCCTCCAAAAGCTCACTAATCACATTTACTGGATGCCGCCCGCACCGCCGGATCGCCCCTCACTGTGTGCGGTGGTTGGCGAACGCTTCACCCTCATGCTGGACGCCGCCTCATCCGATGCTCACGCCCGCCTGTTTCTGGATCAACTAGCGCAGAACGGCATCGCGTCGCCCCGCCTAATTGCGCTCACCCACTGGCATTGGGATCATGTGTTTGGCGCGGCAGAAATCGGCGTCCCGATCATCGCCCACCGCCTGACCGCGCAGGAACTGGCGATACAGGCCGCCTATGAATGGACAGATTCCACGCTGGATCAACGGGTGTTGGACGGGCTAGAGATCGCCTTTTGCGCCGATAACATCAAGCTGGAGCTGCCAGAGCCGCGAAATGTGCGTATCCCGCTGCCGAACATCCTGCTTGACGACACACTTGACATTGATTTAGGCGGCGTGACCTGCCATCTGCGGCATGTTGGCGGCGACCACGCGGCGGATTCAGTCGTGGCCTACATCCCCGAAGATCGCCTGCTGTTTTTAGGCGACAGCCTGTACGACGCTGTTTACACACCCGTGCGCCATTACACAACGGCGCGCCTATTTCCGCTGCTCAATAAGCTGCTGGCGTTTGAGGCTCAACTTTATATCGAAGGTCACACCGATAAGATGCTGACTCGCGCCGAAATTGAAGCAATAGCTGCCAAAATGCGTTTGGCTGGCGATCTGATCGCTGAATTAGGTACAGATGAAGCCGCCATCTTAGCTGCCGCAAGATTACGCACAGGCGCCGAACCAGACGAAGACATGACCTATTTCGTCAAGGGCTTGATTGCGGGCATTTAGGGAAGATATTTAGAAGGTCATTAAAGTATGAGCGCGATGCGACAAGATGAAGTCTTCGCCAAAGCGGTATTCAATTGCTTTCTTGAAAAGATCACTGTTGATCCGATTATTTGGAAAGATGGAAACCAGAATGAACCACCCGATTTTTATCTTTCGTTTGGAAGTAATGAATTTGTTGTCGAAGTTACTGCTTTAATGCAGCATGTTAAAGTGCAAGAGCAGAATGTTCCAATTTTGGCTTTGAGCGAATCACTTAAGCGATTTGTGGGCAAGATCGAAAGGGAAGCGATTGAGGCGGAAATACTTAACGGGACTTACTATGTAATTTTCAATAACTGGTACGGGGATTTTCAAGGGGTTAGCAAGAAATTATCTCAGGATATTTTCGACTTCATTCAGGGAACGCAATCTGCTACCCAAAGCCACCCTATTTCTATCGAAATTGATTTTGTGAACTATTGCCGGATACAAAAGATAGCTAAACCGGATAACCATGTTCACATCGGCATATATCCACGAACGGCCATGGTTATGGAAGCGGCAAGACGAGAAACCAGGGAATTGCTAGAGAGCATGATAGTCAATAAATCTAAAAAATTGGGGGAGTTTACTCAACCCAAAATATTGCTTTTGATCGCTCAATCATACTTTGTAGATTCCGAAGTTTATAGCGAACTTGCCAAAGGCCTTGATTTATCGGGTTTTCACACGGTGTTTTTGATAGATGGATATGATTTGAAGCGAAGCTATGTTCTGCACTCCCAAAATAATGATTGGCTAAGCGCCACTAATTTCTAAATCAATCAGGGCGACCAATCTTCTGTCGCCCTGCTGCTTTACTCGATAAGGACAGCGCCGCTGGCGCTGAGAATTTGCGCAATTAAGATCGCTCCCCTCTCCTATGAACCCACTGCCGACCACACCGCTGCCGGTGTAGCCACAGGTTTCAGGCGCACATCAAACCGTGCTGGAATGATATTGGCCTTGCGTAAGATCGGGCGGGACGGATCGTAATCCGGGTTTTCCCACACAATCGCCGCCGCAAAGTTTTTCGTGCGCGGGTCCTGGAAATAATTCGGGATCAGGTTGTGTACCCTAAACCCCTTATGAAGCTGCTTGGTCAAATTGGTGTCGAAACGCTTGTTTTCAATCACTTCCTGCACATACTGTTCCGGCGTCATCTCATCGGCTGCTTTTACGTAGTCAATGAATAAGCTGCCAGCGATCATGCCGCGCAGGTTGAGCTGCTTGAGAACTGCGAAACGGGCGTCCATCAATTTGCTGCCCACGCCGCGTCCTCGATAATCTGGATGCACCGCCGAGTCGACGCCATACATCCATTCCCCGTTGGGGCGGTTCGTGGTCAGTCAACCGTAGTTGGTGGTGTGATTCCAGCTCGAAAGCAGCGGCTGCTTGGGGTCAAAATCAATCCGCATGCAAGAGGTCAACCCCACCACGCGATCCGTGCCGGTATCTACCGCAATAAACTGCCCTTCAGCAAAATTCGCTGATTGGGCGCGATAGTACTTCGGCGTTGCCCACGCTTTCCGATCCTCTATCAAATAGCAAACGGCATCTAATTCGCACATCTGCTCAAAATAGCGCTCGGAAGGCGGCAGAATCGCAATCGGTGCGTCCTCTCGCCTTAAATGGGGTGCTGCCTGTACTGCTAACATAAAATGCCTTTCTACAATGCCGATAAAATTTCGCTTGCTGCGCGGCGTCCTGTTACATAGGCGCCATGCACAGTCGAAGCGTACGGGTTCGGCGCAGTTGCTTCCCCCGCAAAGAATAAAACCTCTCCATGATCGCCCGCTGCTGGCCTTGCCAGCACTTCGCGCAGGCCATTTCCGCCTACCGGCACAGTGCTGTAGCCGCCCAGCGCAAGTTCATCGTCTGTCCAGTTGATGATCCGCGCTTCTACCGGCGTCAGCTCAGGCTGGCCCAGTTCCCCGCGCAGCGTTTCTAAGCCGCGCGCAATCGCGCCATCTTCGCCCAATGCCAGCAGGTCGCGCGCCCAATCGCCGGTGGCCAGCGCAATCCAGACCTGCTCGCCTTCGGCGTGTGGCTGGGGCGTCCACCACATCGGCGGTTCCCCGGCGCTGTACAGCGCGGTGATGCCCCTCGGCATAATCAACTGCGCAAACTTGTAGACCAGCTTGAAGGCCGGTGCCATTTGCAGCCGATCAATCGCCGCCTGTTTCCACTCCGGCAGCGCGGGCGTGAACTGAACCTTATTCGCTTTCAGCACCGCCAGCGGCAGGGTAATCAGCACGCGATCTGCGGTGAACACTTGCCCATCATCCGCCGTCACCCGCACAGGCGAATCGCTCCAGTCTACCGAGCGCGCCACCGTATTCAGGCGTATATCCAGCCCTTCGGCCAGCCCATCATGCAGCGCGTTATAGCCTTCGCTGATGCGGTAATCGCCTTTACCTGCTGATGGGACGGGTGAGCCGTAAAACGGGTCGCTGAACGTTGGCTTAAGCCACAGCACTTGCAAAGACACCGCCGCGCTTAACCGGTCTCCGGATTCACCAGAAGCATTGATCCACGCGCGGTTGGCATAGCCCAGCGATTCATCGTCAAAGCCGATGCGCCGCAAATAGTCGGCAAAAGACTCGTCGTCTTCACGCACAGGGACATCTGGCAGCGCCCATGAACGGGTAATATCCCATTTCGGGTTCGCCGCGCGCGCTTCAGCGACGGTCAAAAGCGAACCATCCGCCAGCCGAACCAGCGAATCGTCAGTTTTGCGCCATTGTGAGGTTGTTAGGCCGAGCTTATGAATGATCAGTCAGGTCGGAGCGTCGCTGCCGTGAACGAACTCCGCCCCAAACTCGATGGGGGTGTAAGAGAAGGTGTGATCTGTAAAAACACGCCCTCCGATACGCCCGCGCGCTTCCAGCACCGTAACCGCTTCGCCCGCATCTTGAAGATCACGTGCAGCGGAAAGCCCGGCTGTGCCAGCGCCGATGACGAGGGTTGCCATGATAGACACCACTTTTTCGGAGATTGCTTTATCCTGACATTCAGCATATATGAGGTTTTTAGGGAAGTCAAGCGGGGTAATATTAGAACCCCATAAATTCGGGGGCGCGATCTTCCCTTGAGGGTTGTTGTATTGGCGGCCTTCTAGGGGTTATTTTCCAGCCCGGTTCATGGGGCGCAGCTTCAGCCTTCAACGCGCTGGAAATTCAAAGTGATTACCCGTAACAACCAGATCCTCTCACCAAAAACCAATCGAAACCCTGTATAGTAGTTGCCGATTGTTGTTAAGAGTGATCCCAATATTCCTATGCAGCAGATTGCCTTCATCATCCTACTTCTGGCAGCCCTCGCTGGAACCACTGCCACCCCCTTGAACGCCCAATTCAACGCCCCCTGCGGCGTGGTAGATGCGCTTGACTACCCAATTGATATTTTGGAAACGCTCGAAGATCGCTATGACGATTTTGGCCTGTACCGCGCGCGCTTTTTCGGCAGCCATACCGGCGTGGATATCGGCTTTCGCCATTGGGGCGAGCCGGTCTATGCCATCGCTCGCGGCAGAGTGACCCTTTCCAACATTGAGGAATGGGATACCGAAAAAGGCGTCGTCGTCATCGAACATACTTTTCCCGATGGCAGCATCGCCTATTCGCTTTACGGGCATATGGAGGTGGGCGAAACGATCTTCTTCCCGCCGGTTGGCTCATGCGTTGAAAAAGGCGACGTGGTCGGGCTAATCGGCTGGCCTTCGCGTGGGCTGCCGCACCTGCATTTCGAGATACGCCGCATTTTGTCCGATGAAGGCGGGCCGGGTTACGTGGAAACCAATCCGCTGGATCTAGGCTGGTATAACCCGCAGGATTTTGTTGAATTGTGGCAGGCACGCTTGCAGCCCGGCTTCATAGAGGCGCGCACCTTCACCGATATTCCCGCGCTGGCGCCGGTGGCACTGGATGACGGCACGACCGTGATCCCCACGACCGATAAACTGCTGGGCTATATGAACGACCTGCCGATCTGGGAAATCAGCATGAACGGCGTGATCAGCGGCATCGCCCCTTTACCCGGCGGGCGGGTAGTTGCCCATACCCGCGATGGTCAGGTGTTTGTACTTCAGGGCAGCCGCTTTGTCGCCGTGTTTGACGTGGACATGTGGGAAGATGTGCCGTTTGCAGTGGCGAATGAGCAGCTTGCCTTCTTGACTCCCAACGGCGGCGTGAATACCTATAGTGTGGATGGAACGCCGCGCTGGTCTTTGCCGCCGATGGATCTAGACGAGAGTGCGCTTTTACGGCTGGTGGAGTTCAGGTCTGACGGCGACCAGATCGCGGTTGGCCTGCGTGATGGGCAGGAGACTCGCTGGCGCTTGTTGGACGGGGGCAGCGGCGCGATCCTATTCGACCAAACCTACAGCGGCAGCGTTTCCAGCGCGCGCACGCCAGAAGCATGGCTGCTGCTGCATGGCACCGTATTGAGCCGCATCGCTAACGGCGAAAATGCGACGCTGGCAGCGCTGAATGTTGAATCAGGCCGAAACGCCCGGCTGATCGCTGATTCGCAGGGCAATGTTTACGTGTATGCCGGCGACCGCGATTCGACTCTGCTTTCGGTTGATTCAACGGGCGATATTCGCTGGAGCGCCGCCTACCCCACGCCCGGCGCTTCGATTGCCCCGCTGATCAGCATCGGCGGCGGCTGTCTGCTGTACACGTTGGATGCCAACGGCACGCTGAATGTGTTCGACAGCGCCACCGGCCAGCTCGCGGCGCAGCGGCATTTATTCTCTGGCGGCATTCAGAATGGCAGCCCGCGCGCCCGGCTGCTGCGCGTCGCTGAAGATGATACCCTGTGGGTTGGCAGCGGCTTTTTGAGCATCGCCCAGTTCGACGGCGCGGCGCTCGCCCCGGAGGTGATGGCGGCCTGTGGTGGGGGGTAAGCGCGTGACCACGTATCCCATCGTATGAGCGTGTTTTTATCCTGCGGACGCGGCATGCCTTATTCGGTGGGGGTCTGCTTCACAACCTTTCACTGTCTTTCTCTCATCACTCATTACCCATCATTCATCACTTCTTTTAACTGTCGTTTCACGACATAAGTCACATCTTTTGCCCGCAGCTATCCCCACCACCCCCCGAATGCGGTAATCTACATACAATAATCATGCTGAGGCCTGAAGCCGATGAACGCTGCCGAAATGACCGCCGAATCTGCCCCCGAACTGCTGCCGGTTCGCAACCCGATCACCGGCGAAACGCTTGCCGAACTGCCGATCATGACTCCCGATGAGGTGCGGGCGGCAGCCGAACGCGCGCGGGCGGCACAGCCGGAATGGGAAGCATTGGGCGTCAAAGGCCGCGTGAAAGTGCTGCGCCGCTTCTCTGAACTAATGTGGACAGGGCGAGATCGCATCAGCGAGATCATCCGCTCTGAAACTGGCAAGGCTGTGGGCAGCGCGTGGAGCGAAGTGGCCGTGCTGGACAACATGATCCATTACTACAGCCTCAAAGCGCCCAAAGTGCTGCGCCCGCAAAAACGTAAGGTGACGGTCCCTTTCGCCCAGCGCGCAAAGGTGATTTACAAGCCGTATGGCGTGGCCGGCTTTCTGACCCCGTGGAACTATCCGTTACAAAATGGGCTGGTGGATGCCATCGCCGCGCTGTTTGCGGGCAACGCCGTTTTGCTGAAGCCCAGCGAAATAGCGCCGCTTTCGGTGATCGCCGCGGTGGATCTGATGCGCCAGGCTGGCATACCGCAAAATGTCGCGCAGGTACTCACCGGTGATGGGCGAACAGGCGCGGCGATGATAGATGTTGTGGATTACATCTCTCTCACTGGCAGCACTGCGACTGGCCGGAAAGTGGCCTTGCGCGCCGCCGAACGCATGATTCCCTACAGCCTTGAACTGGGCGGCAAAGACCCGGCTGTTGTGCTGGAAGATGCCGATCTGGATGTGGCCGCCAGCTGGTGTTTAGTCGGCGCGTTCGAGAATGCCGGTCAGGTGTGCGTGAGTACCGAGCGCCTGTATGTCGTAGATGAGGTATACGAACCGTTCATCGCAAAGCTGCAAGAATGGGCGCAAAAAATGACGGTCAGCGCGGAAAATGGCTTCCATGTGCACATGGGCAGCCTAACCAACACCCGCGAACTGGCACGCGCCGAAGCGCACCTTGCCGACGCTCTTCAGCGTGGGGCGAAGGTGATCGCCGGTGGGGAGCGTCGCCCTGATCTGGGGCCGCTGTTCTTCGAACCAACGGTGCTGGTAGATGTAACGCCCGACATGGCGATCATGCAGGAAGAAACCTTCGGGCCGATGCTGCCTATCCTGCGTGTAAAAGATGCTGATGAGGCAATTCGGCAGGCCAACGACAGCCCCTACGGCCTTTCCGCCTGCATCTTCACGAAGAATATCCGCCGTGGTGAAAAACTGGCTGAAGGCGTCGAAAGTGGCGATGTCACCATCAATCATCCGATGTTCGTTTTCGGTACGCCCGATCTACCGATGGGCGGCTGGAAAGACAGCGGCATTGGCCGGCGCAACGGCCCCGAAGGCCTGCTGCGTTTCGTTAAGCCGCATGCCATCCTCAGCGATAATATGCTGCTGACCGGCCCCTCGCTGACTCAGACCGATGAAAAGACGCGCGGGTTTTACACCTTAGAGCGGCGATTGCGGAAAGTGCTGCCGTGGGTATGAAACTCTTTTGCTTGAATCGGGGAATTGGGCGACGGGCGAATAATCCTGCGCCTACCCCGCTAGCGTGTAAGTAAAGGATCAGACAGGTTATGGAACACGATCAACAACACATGACCGAAAAATCCGTCTTATCCCGCGAAGCCCTGCGCGATGTGAACGAGATCGCGCTGTGGGCCGGGGCGCAGATGATGGCTAGCGGCGCGGAGACGGATCGCATTGAAGAGACGGTGCATCATATCGGCACCGGGCTGGGCGCAAAATGGCTGGATATTCTGGTTTCCCCAAACGCTGTAGTCGTGACCAGCAGCAGCGGCGACGAATTTCGCACCCGTCTGCGGCGGGTGCCGGTGCTTGGGGTGAACATGCGGGTGCTGGATCGCATCAATGCCCTCAGCCGCCAGATCACCACCAGCGGGATGGATCGGGCGGAAGCGCGGGAAGAACTGCTGCAAATCAGCCATCTGCCGCATAACAATCCGTTTCTGGTCGCGGCGCTGGTTGGGGTGGCCTGCGCCGCATTCGCCCGTTTGTTTGGCGGCGGCGCTGCTGATATGGGCATCACTTTTCTGGGGGCGGCGATTGCCCAGTATGTGCGCTATCTGCTCAATCAGGGGCATTTCAACCCCTTCTTGATCACCATCGTCACGGCGATGGTCGCCTCGATCATCGCCTTAGCCCCGCGAAGTCTTGGCTTAACCACGTCCTATACCGCATTTCTCTCGTCCGTGCTGCTGCTGATACCCGGCGTGCATCTGATCAACGCAGCAGAAGATCTGTTAAAAGGCCATCTGGTCACCGGCTTTGTGCGCGGCATGCTGGGCGCCCTGCTCACCGGCTGCATCGCGCTGGGGATGATGATCGCGATGTGGCTGCTGCAATCACCGGTGATATAACATGATCCCTTCTCCAACACTTGAATTTTTTCTGGAAGACATTTTCTGGGCGGGGCTAGCAACGCTGGGCTTCGCGGTGTTATTCAACGTTCCACGCCGCCTGCTGCCAGCCTGTGTGCTGTGCGGCGCCGCCGGGCACGTGCTGCGGCAAATTCTGGTGGTCATTTTCGGCACCAGCCTTGAAGCCGCAACTTTTGGCGGCGCAATTTTAGTTGGCGTAATGGGTGAGCTGCTGGCCCGGCAGCAGCATGCCCCGGCGATCATCTTTCAGGTGGCGGCGGCGATTCCGCTGGTGCCGGGAGCCTTTGCCTATCAGGGCATGCTGGCGATCATCCGCCTGCCCGCTGTTGAAACCAGCGTCATCGGCCCGTTTGCTGAAGCCGGCGTCTACATCATTCGCACCGGATTGATACTGGCGGCTATCGGCGGTGGCATTGCGATACCAAGTCAGTTGTTCCGCCGCCGCAAACCCACCCGCGATTAGGGCGCAAAGCGGCCGTCTATCTGAAACTCACGCTACAATAGGGCAGTGACCACCTGCGCCAGTTGTAGAGAACTTGCTTCATGTCCCGGATTGCTGTCATCGCAACCGTACTCAACGAAGGCGAATCCATTCGCGGGCTGATGGATTCCCTTTCTGCGCAAACGCTTCAGCCGGACGAAGTGATCATCGTAGATGGCGGCAGCCGTGATAACACCGTTGAAGTGCTGAATACCTACCGCGATAGGCTGCCGCTGCAAGTGCTGGTGGAGCAGGGCAGCAATATCAGCGCCGGGCGCAACCGCGCGTTTCAAGCGGCGGCAAGTGAAATCGTCGCCGTGACCGATGCCGGCGTGGTGCTAGCGCCTGAATGGCTGGAGCAAATAACCGCCCCCCTGCGCGAACAGCCGTCGCTTCAGGTGGTCAGCGGGTTCTTTCAGGCCGATCCGCACACTGTTTTTGAAGCGGCGTTGGGCGCGGCCACCCTTCCACTCGTAGAAGAAATTGATCCGGATACGTTTTTGCCCAGCAGTCGCAGTGCAGCTGTACGCCGCGCCGCCGCTTTGCGGGTGGGCGGCTACCCTGAATGGCTGGATTACTGCGAAGATTTAATCTTCGACCTGCGCCTGAAACAGATCGCTTCGCCGTTCGCCTTCGCGCCGAAAGCGATAGTCTATTTTCGCCCGCGGCCTTCGCTGAAAGCCTTCTATAAGCAGTATTATCGCTATGCGCGCGGCGATGGCAAAGCCGATTTATTCCGCAAGCGCCACGCTGCGCGTTACCTCACCTATCTGCTGATCGCGCCTGCCCTGCTGCTGCTGTCAGTGTGGGTTTCCCCAGCTTTCTGGCTGCTGTTTCTCGCTGGCGCGGCAGTCTATCTCTGGCGGCCTTTTGCGCGCCTGCCCCGCGTGCTGGATGCGGCAAAAGCGCAAAATCGCCTCTCGATCACCGTTTCAACCCGCGTGATTGCATGGCTCTATATCCCGGTGATCCGGGTGGTAGGCGATCTCGCAAAAATGCAGGGCTACCCTGCTGGTTGGCGCTGGCGGCGGCAAAATAGCCCTCCTGATTGGCGCGCACAGCCTGAATGATCAGTCCTTTTTCAGCATGACGCTGTAATTCCGGCTACAATAGCTATGAACCACTTAATCAGGCATGAAGTTGGGAAGAAGCTGCCGCGTGAAATCTGCTCATATCAACGCCAACCTGAAAGTGCTGCTCCTAGATACCGACTATTATTCGCTGCAAGCGGTGAACAGCTATCTGGCATGGGATCGCCGAACCCGCGTAACCTATATGGCCGAGTCAGTGGAGGATATGTGGGCATACCTGCAAAAAACCCCGCTGGCAGAACTGCCCGATGTCGTGGTGCTGGACGCAGACCACATGGGCGGCGCGGTGCTGTTACAACAGCATCTGGAGCGCCTGCGCCAATATATACCCCGCCTGATGGTGATCTGCCTCGCCCAGATGAGCGATCCTCAACTAGTTGAAGCGGCGGCGGCGGCGGGCGCGCGCGGCTATTTGCTCAAAAATGAAGTACGCCTGCACATTGCATGGGCAATAGTGTACGCGCTGGATTATCCGTTCATCGCCACGCGCAGCATCACGCGCATCGGGGAGCGCGCTTTTCAGCGGCTGCATATACAGACGGTCACGCTGCCGCCGCGCCGCCAGTATCCAGAACTGACAGAACGCATCCGGCAGGCCATTGAGCTGTGCGTGGTTAAGGGGATGCCAGCGCAGCTTGCCGCCGATGAAATGGGCATCAGTTTGCATACAATCCGTTCCTATATCAAAGAGGGCTACCGCATTCTGGAAGCCTATGACGAGACTGAATACCCCGATAATATGTCGCCTCAGGAACGGGCGTTTATGCGCCTGACCAGCTTTGAGGAAAAGGATGAGCTGCCCCCCCCGGATCGCCCCGAAACCGGCGGTTAAATCGGGAGATTAGATGTTCGTTTCGCCCGGCACTCGCAGCATCTGCTGAAACCGTAGCGCCGCACGCTGCTTAATGCCTATTTCCCGATCAATGCTGCCAGTTCTTCAAGGCGGATCATAGCTTCGGTTTCGCTGAGCGTGGTATCGGACAATCGCGCCAGCGTAAGCCCATCTTCAAGCTGCGCGGCCACCTGCGGCCAGTTCAGATCAAGCGTTTCCATCTTCTCGACAAAACGCCGCCCGCCGCCGTTTAACGCCCAATGCTTGCTCAGCGCGGCCAGATATTTCTGCAAGCCTTCGCGCGTTTTCACCCACTGCTTGGCCTGATCGCTCATGCCGCGCAAATACCAGCCAACGTTAAATTCCAACGCAGCGCGGGGCAGGCAGTCACTAGCCGCCGATTTATAGGCTTTAGCTAGCAGCGTGGCCTCAACATTGCGGTTTGATTCGCCGGTCTTAGGGTCAATTTTGGCATGTTGAATGACGCCGGTACCAATGCCTGCGCGGTTGATTCCGGCAACCATCAGCGAAGCGGTCATGATCACCACGTCATCATGCACATTAACGATAGTCGGTTGGCTCAGTTCCCAGCGGGGATCGGCTTCCGTCAGGCGGCGGCGAATGGCATCTTTCCGCAGATAAATTTGAGCATCTTTCCAATCATGCTCTTCCACATGAAACGGCTCTTCCAGAATGTCCCAGATTGAACGATTCACAGCGCGAATCCTCGTATACTTTTAGACGATGGCATCTTCACCTCAAACATCCTGTCGGGCAATTGCGCATAGGCCGGAGCCGCCAGCGTTAAGCCACGTATTCAACGCCTCGCTTTGTGCAAGGTTCTGGCGCGCATCGCCGTAAATGGTGGATCCCCAGCGGTAATAGCGCTGTGTCTCGTTCGCCCACGTTGAGAAATCACGATGCACAATAGACGGGCCGCCGTTGTAGCAGGCCATCGCCAAACTGCTGTCGTTATTGGCGTAATCCATGCAGAAGGCCAGAAAATCTGCGCCGCGCCGGGCGTTGGTTTCGGGATCAGTCATCACTTCGCCAGCCGTAAAGTGAAAGGGCATAACCTGAAACAGTCCCTGCGCGCCGGCAGAACTGCTCACGTCGTCATCCCCGCAGGACTCGATCTGCATCACTGTCGCCAGCAAATTCGGATCGAGCTGGTGCACGCTTGCCCATCGGGCGATATTTTCGCCCCAGCGTTGAACTTCGGGCGTGAACAGCGGCGCGATCCGTCCTGAATAACTCGCGGAGATCAACGGCGGGGGCGCGGCGGAAGAAGCAGCCTGTGTTCCCCACAGCGGCGCGCTGAAATACACGCTGAATGGCAGGGCAACAAACAGCACGCTGAAGAAGGCAATTTGCTTGAACGTGTCCGCAAATGGAATCCGGAAAGATCGCCGTTTGCTCTGCTTGCTCTTCCCCTTTGCAGCAGTAGATTTTGATTTCGCCGGGGCGCTTCGTGGCCTTGCAGTCTGGCGTCTTGTAGATTGAATGGCAGTCATTATTTTTTGTTCGAATTGATCACTTACCGATGACTCAATTTTAGAACAAACTTTCTAAAAACACAATAGCGAATTTGACATGAGAGCGGGGAAAGATGAGGGCATAAACCTCGCAACCTCACCCCTCAATCTCCTCTCCTCAGCCCTGAGGGAGAGGGGAAGCTAAGCGCAGTGCCGCGGGGTGAGGTAAGACTCTACCCTGACCGTTGAAGTAAGGCGATGCTACCCGCTTTCAAACGCACAGGGGGCGCGCCCGAAAGCGAGATCTATGAGAGGGGTTGTGTGTTCGCGTGCCTATTTCTTAATCGCCACGACCTGCGCCATGATCTCAGTTTCATGGCAGCGCAGAAGCTCCCAATCGGCAAATGCGCCGGCCAGCTCGCCCGGCTCTGCCAGATAGCAAGGATTCATGTCTGGCATTTCGGCCAGAGCGCCGCTGGTGTAGGTCTGGTAGATCACGCGCCCGCCGCGGCGCACGCACTCGCGAATACGCGGAAACAGCTCCCGCTGAAAATAGCGGAAAACACAGACCAGATCATAGGCTTCGCTTTGCAGCGCCGCTTCGTCTAGATCAACCTGTAGAAAATTCACCTTGTGCAGCTCGCGCCGCGCAGCATCATACTGGGCGTGGCGCAGCGCCTCGCGGCTAATATCCAGCAGATCCACACTGTAGCCCTGTTCGGCAAGCCAGAGTCCGTTCTGCCCCAACCCTGCCGCCAGATCAAGCGCTCTGGCATCTGCCGAATGGCCGGAAACCGGCGGCGTATATTGAAATAACAGCGGGTCTGGATCAGGAAGCCGCCCCTTAGGCAGCGTACGATAGCGCGTATCCCAGCGTTTGCGATCTTGAACGGTCATTCTGGCGTCATCCTTTTCCCGCGTATATCGGCAGATAATTGAGCGCATCAGGTACAGCCTGAAGGGTATTTTCATCGCCGGGCAGCAGTGACGATCCCGGCCTGCGTTTCCGGCGGGCATGCAGGGCATACGCCTCCCGCAGGGTCACAAAATCAGGCGAAACCCCGTTTTGAATGCCCAGCCCCGCGAAAGCCGCCAGAATCGCCTTGCCATCTGCCGACGCCCAGTTGGCATCATCGCTGGCCGAAAGCAGCGCCATCGCCTGCTCACGCTGATCTGTGCCGCCGGCCTTCGCCAGCAGCGATCCGCTGAGCCGGTCAATCATTTTAGCGGCCTGCTTCGGGTGGCTCTGCATCGCCTTTACCTCATCCGGAAGCGACTCCATCCACCCGCCTTGCGGCGCTGGCGGCTGAATCGCGGTCACATTTTCGGGCATAATGCCAAATTCCGCCTGTAAATCTAGGCGCTCCCCGCCGCGCCACGCTTCCACAGCGCCGCTGTCGCCCTGCAAACGCGCATAGACCAGACCGGCACTCCCGGAAACCGAACCTAAAAGTTCCTCGCTCATGGCTTCTGCAAGCACCCGCACCCATCCGTTGAGAGGCGAAGCCGCAAACAGCTTAGCAGTCAGCGGGTAGCTGCGCCCCGGCACCCCGTTAAAAGGATCAAAGCGCACATAGCCCGCGTTTTCCAGCGCAGCAGCGAGCAGGGCGGCGGCGCGTTCTTGCGAAATATCGCTTTCCCGGAAGAATAGGCTGAAGAAGCTCATAAAAACACCTTACTTTACCTGCATTCCCGATAGACATTCGAGCCAAAAATCAGATTGCTTTTTGACGATACTGACTAATTGTAACAAAATCCACACACTTCAAGCAGTTCAATCCAATGAACGACATGGATCGTGCTATGGTAAGAGCGTGAAGAGTCGCCGGATACAACCTTTTGATGGTCTTTGATGCTGCGCAGGCCGGGCGGGAAAACGCAAACGGGCTGATCTACGAGCTTGTTGAAATCGGGCGTGTTCTCACTACGGTTCAGGATGATTCTACCCTCTGGGATCGGCTGAGCGAACAAATTTCGGCGCTGTTTCCCGATACATCGTTTTTTGTGGGGCGCTGCAATCACGGCTCCTATCTGCTAGATCTGCCGCTGGTCAATGAAGCGGGCGTGCGCCAGTATTTCGATCCGATCACCCTCACAGGCTTCAGCCGCGCGGTGATTCAGCGGGCGGTGGCTCTGCATTTTACCCATGTCGATCAGCAGGCCGATCAACTGGTTGGCTCTGAAATTGTGCTCGATCCGGCTGAGCCGGGCAGTTGGGCGCAGTCGTGGTTGGGCGTCCCCCTGCGCGGTCACGATTCAGAAGTACTGGGCATTTTTAGCCTCTACCATGTCTCTCCGGATCATTTCAACGAGCAAGATATCCTGCTCGTTGAAATGCTGGCGGCGCAGCTTGCCATCCGGCTGGAAAATGATCAAATTCAGCGGCAGGATCGTGAACGGCGGCAGCTTTTAGCGGCATTTATGGATGTCGGCACGGTGATCGCCAATGCCAGCGATGCCGATGAATCGATGGATCGAATCATCGAACATCTGGTGCGCTTGCTGGGCGCCGATGCCGCCGCCCTACTGATACCCGAAACTAGCCCGGCAGATGGCGATCACTTCCAGTTGTATTACTCCTCAGACCCGGAGCAGTATCCACCACGGCAGCCAGTTCAGCTGAATTCCCGGAATCCGCTGCGCCGGGCATTTTTAGCCCGCCAGCCAGTAATCATCAGCGATTCCCAAACCCAACCCGGATGGGATGGCTATGCCGGTATTCCCGGCGATCACCGCCTGCAATCGTGGGTGGCGCTGCCAATGGTCGTGCGCGATTCGGCGGTGGGCATGATCGTACTTGGAAAAGCTGAGCCGGGGCATTACACCGATAATCTGGCTTCGATTGGGTTTGCGCTGGCGCGGCAGGCGGCAGTTGCTTTCGACAGCGTGCGCGCGCGCACCAGCTATGAGACCAGCCTTGATATCCAATCCCGCCGCGCGCGCCGCCTTGACCTGATTCATCAGATCGGCTCAATGATTGCCGCCTCGCTCGATCAGCAGCAGGTATTAAACACCACCTCACAGCTTCTCACCGAATTATTCGACGTGGATCACTGCGGCGTCATGATGCTGCAAAAGAATGGGCTGGAAGCGCTGGTGGTCGCCGAATACCCGGATTGGGGAATCGTCGGCATGGAAATGACGCTGGAAAATAACGCCAATATGCTGCGCCTGCGTGAAGGGCGGCTGGCCTATACCGTGAACGAATCTGAGATTGAGTCGCTGGATATGGCGACGCTCAGCGTCCTGGCGACGACAGGCACACGCTCAACCCTGTTCGCGCCGCTGATCACCGGCGATGAATTTCTAGGCAGCATCGGGCTGGACTGTGTAAATCAGCCCCGTAATTTCACTGAAGAAGAATACGAGACGATGATGACCATTGCCGGTCAGGTGGCGATGGCCTTGCGTAACGCCTCGCTCTATGAAGAAGCAGTGACCGCCAACCGGCTCAAAACCGAATTTCTCGCCAATATCAGCCATGAGCTGCGCACGCCGCTGAACTCAATCATCGGTTACAGCGATATGCTGGCAGATGGGCATTATGGCAAGCTCTCTGAGCAGCAGTTTGACCGGATGCAGCGCATCAGCGGCAGCGGGCGGCATCTGCTTTCGATCATCAACGATCTGCTTGATTATTCGCACCTTGAAGCCGGTACTGTGCACCCAAAGCTGGAACCGGTGAAAGTTTCGGTAAAAGCGCGGGCGGTGATCGCCGAGTTTCACGCGCTGGCGCAGGCCAAAAACTTAAGCGTTACTCTGAAATCGCTGCCCAATGAAACCCCCGCCTATATTGATCCTGACCTGCTCAATCAAATTCTGAACCATCTGGTAGGCAACGGCATTAAATTCACCGAGCAAGGCGGCGTGACCGTTGAGGTCAGCACCGAACGCATCTTGCGCGGCGGTAATCTGGCGCTAAAACCCTCAGCACGCTTGAACGTTCCCGATGGGTTATGGGTCGTCGTAAAAGTGACCGATACCGGCATTGGCGTTCAGCCGCAAGATCGTGAAGCCATCTTCGATAGTTTCCGTCAGGCCGATGGTTCCACAGTGCGCGAGTACGGCGGGGCGGGTTTAGGTTTGGCAATTGCCCGCAAGCTGGCATCGCTGCTAGGCGGTTTCTTATGGGTGAACAGTGAGCCGGGCGACGGCAGCACTTTCACCCTGCTGCTGCCCCCCGCGCCCATGTTTGTACATCTGCCGCTGAATGACGAAGCGCCGCTGATCATTGTCGCCGAAGACGATCCCGATGAGCTTGCGCTGATCGTCGGTTTTCTAGCCGATTCAGAATACCGGGTGATGGGCACGACCGAAGGCTCAATTGCCCATAATCTGGCGTGCCGCTATCACCCTCGCGTCGTGGTCAGTGATGTGAACATGCCCTATATGGATGGCTGGGCATTGGCGGAGCTGCTGGCAGGCGATCCCCGTACCGCGCGCCTCCCGGTGATTTTGGTATCCGGCGTTGATCCCGGCGCGCAGCCAACCTATCGAAATATCACCCATTTCCTGACCAAACCCGTTGCCCGCGAGGCACTGCTTAAGCACATTCAGCAGGCTATCGAACGCTCCACCACGCCGGGCAGCAGCGAAACGTAGCCTCACCGCCCGCTTCATGGTTCAATGCGCGCCATTTTCTTTGTATAATGCGGCGCAGTCTACCCGCGCATACAGGGACAATGGAATGCTTCGCTCTGTTTCGACCACTCATGCCGAAGATTTTGTCAAAAGCCTCACGCTGTCTGTAATCATCCCCTGCTACAACGAAGAACAGTGGATTGAAGACATTCTGCGGCGAGTTGAAGCCGTCGCTTTAGCTGACGAAATCCTGATCGTGGATGATGGCTCAACGGATGGCACGCGAGATATTTTGCGGCGCCTTGAAGCCGAAAATCACCCCCACGTACGCATCATTCTCAAAGAGCGCAACGAAGGCAAGGGCGCAGCCGTCGTCAGGGGATTTCAAGAAGCAACCGGTCAAATACTGCTGATTCAAGACGCCGATCTAGAATATGACCCCCGCGAATATCCGATTTTGCTGCTGCCAATCGAAGAAGGCCGCGCGAAGGTAGTCTACGGCTCGCGCTTTCTGGGCGGGCCGCGTAAAGCCATGAATTTCTGGAACATGATCGCCAACAAAGTGCTGACGCTTTCCACCAACATCCTCTACAACGCCATTCTCAGCGACATGGAAACCTGTTATAAGGTGTTTCGCGCTGAAATTGTCAAAGAGATGAAGATCAACGCGCGCGGCTTTGAATTTGAACCGGAAGTGACCGCCAAAGTATTGAAGAAGAAGGTGCGGATTTACGAGGTGCCTATTTCCTATAATGGCCGGGAATGGAATGAAGGCAAGAAAATCAAGTGGACCGATGGCCCCAAAGCCCTATGGACGCTGATCAAATACCGCTTTGTAGATTAAGCGGCTTACACCCTCCATCCCGCGCCCTTGAGGGCTGAGGGGTTGGGGGTGTAGGCTTCCCCCCTAAATCGGCAGCGTAATCGTGAAAGTGCTGCCCTCACCCTGAACGCTTTCGCAGATCACGCCGCCGCCGTGCAGATTCATGATCAATTTCACAATCGCCAGCCCTGATCCCGATCCCTGATCCTCAAACTCCTCACGGTTGACCTGATAGAACGAGTCCCAGATCGCCGCGCGCTCCCCTTCAGGAATCCCGCGCCCCGAATCAATCACCCGTATCTGTATTACGCCATCGTAGGCATCAGCTTTCACCTGCACGGGCTGATCTGGCGCAGAAAATTTCACCGCGTTGTCTATCAACTGTACGATAGCCGACTGTAAATATACGGGGTCGGCGTTAAATTTGGGCAAGTCTTGTGCGACTGTAATGAGCAGAGGGTTGGCCGTATCTTCGCTGTAAGCAGCGGCTTTTGCCATCTCGATCAGCCGCTTCAGATCGGTGATGCTGGTGCGCCGCATGGCATAACTGCGTTCGGCTTCGCCCATCTCAAATTCAACCAGCGTGATGAAATTCTCGATCAACCGCCGCAGCCTGACCGCGCCGGTATTCACCCCCTTGAGAAACGTGAGCAGTTCCGCATCGCCCAATTGCGAATGTTCGTGGTCGCTCAGCATATCCGCATAAGCCACAACGAAAGTGAGCGGCGTGCGAAACTCATGATTCAAGATCATCAGAATATTGCGCTTGATGTCTCCCATCTGCGCGCTGTGCGCTTGATCCAGCGCGCGATGGCGGTTGATGCGCGATTCAACGGCGATCAACAGTTCTTGCGGGTCAAACGGTTTTACCAGATAGTCGTCTACGCCAAGCTGCTTGCCCCGCTGCATATCAATTTTTTCACCGCGCGCAGTCAGGAAAATGAACGGAATATTGATCCAGCGTTCCTCTTTGCGAACGGCGCGCAGCAGATCAATGCCATCCATCTGCGGCATCATGATGTCTGAGACGATCAATTCAGGAAGCGCGCCGGGGCCTTCTCTGCTGGCTTTATGCAGTTCTGCCAGCGCCTGCCTGCCATTTTCCGCCGTGAATACATCGAAACCATCTATTTCAAGGACCGATTTGATGCCCTCTAGCAAATTAACATCATCTTCAACTACAAGGATGCGCGCTTTGTTTGCCATGAAGTTCTAATGTCATTCTCAACGTATTTTATGATTTCCTATTATGTCTCATATGAAGCCCATACGAGGCTAAAGATTAGCCTGAATTTTGAATAAAGAACCCTTTTGACCTCTCAACTTGGCCCCTCCCCCTCCGGCGACGGGGAACGCC
>JACSRP010000220.1 GCA_014879665.1 Anaerolineae bacterium
CTTCCGCTATCTAACGCTTGCCATGATTTTGCTCGGTATTGGCTTGAATGCCATTGAGTTCGATTTCCTGTACAACGTATCAGTTCATTTCACCACAGGCAGCGATATACAGACTTTTTATGGGACTTTTAAGATCGCGGTGGCGATAGGCTTGCTACTCGTTCAGGGATTTGTAGCGGTGTGGCTGCTCAACCGCGCGGGGTTTAAGCATATATTTCTTACCCTACCTACGGCAATGCTCTCAGCGTTAACGCTTGCTTTTATGTTTCCAAGCATTGTGGGTGTGGTTATAAGTAATTACATTGTGCGCGTCACAAAAGTTGGTCTTGATGAACCATCTATAAAAGCGTTTCAAGGGTTGGTGCCAGATGAAAGGCGTGGCCGTGTAAGCGCCTTTCTGGATGGCTATCTATACCCGGTGGGTTCGATCCTTAGCTGCGTGCTCATTGGTTCAACTATGATCGCAGTTGGGAACGGCGCGATCACCATGGAAAATGCGCGTAATCTCTATATGGGGGTCGCAATCGCAGCAGCAGCAGTGGCGCTGCTTTCAGCGTCACGCATCGCTTCATTTTACGATGCAAGCATGTTGAACTGGCGGCTAAAACGACGCAAGCGCGATTCGGCGAGCGCGTTAGAAGCTCAGAGCGCCAGCACAGCCCGCAGCAAGACCACAAGTATATTAGACTCGCTCATTGACGACAGCGAACAGAAGAAGACGATCTCTAAGCCGGTTCAGCAGCCCACGGTGCCACTTCCCCAGTCAGATTTTTCAGTGGTAAGCGCCTCGTTGCCTTCCTCTATACAAAATGAGGAGGCTATTGATTCACTGCTGACCGGACTGCCCCGCCGCCGAAAACAAGACCCGCTTGCGGCGCTGATGGGGACTGATACGTCAAAGGAAGATCCAAAGCGTGAGCCACCTACAACGCATTGACCAGTATTGGGCCGCACTTCTAGGATGCAGCGTGCTGCAGCTCAACACACCTTTTCCACTCGTATTCAAGACATCACATAAAAGAGGTATTGCCGCCATTAAAAAGCAGGCATGGGTCGTCGCGATTGGAGAAGGTCTATCTCAGCATATCGGTTTTGACTTTATTGCGGTGGCCGACGATCCGGAATTAAGTGATGTTGAGAAGGAGAGCCGGCTGCATAAACTGTGTTCTAATTTAAATCTGAGCGGTATCTATGGTCCCAGTATTCTTCACCATCTCAGCGAAGATGGGTTAGTTCCGCAGCCTGACATTAATATTCAGATCAAAATGTTACGGGAAGAGGATGAGCCTAATTTACGGGCATTCAAGCAGCAGCTAGCATTGTCACCTGAATATACGCTGACGCAGCCCGATCTCTTTCCTTACGCGATCGGGTGTTTTGATGACGGTGCGCTGGTTGCTGTAGGCACGACTCGCATTTGGGAAAACACGATTGCAGAGGTCTTTCTAGATACCCTGGAGAACTACAGGTCGAGAGGACTCGGTCGTTATCTGGGAATGAAAGTTACCGAATGGATACTCGCCAATACCGCTTGGATCCCTCAATACGATTCTGAAGTGACGAACGGCGCGTCATTAAAGGTCGCCGCACACATTGGTTTTTACCCCTACGGTAAATTTTTTATTACGGGGAGTGGCCTTATGATGTCTGCACCGTAATTGTGTTATTATGTTCCTCATGAAGTGGTTTTTCCGCAGCCTAACCCGCACGCTTTAAGGGTAGTCATCGTTATGGTCGGCATCAAAAATGCATCTTTGAAGATAGGTCGTCGCGAATTATTGGCGATGATAGCCGGAATCATTCTCTACGCTGTACTTTCACGTTCAACATTCTTTGCAAATTTTGCAGGGGCAGACATTCGGCCTGCGGTGGCAATCCCCATCCTGTTTGGCTTTATCTACGGGCCAATCGTCGGATTCGTGACCGGGATGTTTGGTAACTTAGCTTTCGATTTATGGAATGCCAATATTCCTCTGCCACCAGACGTTGGCCTGGTTTACAGTACAAACCTCGCAACGCTCACGGCGACATACTTCCTGAACTGGCAAATCGGCAACGGCTTAAGCGGTCTTATTCCCGGCCTCATGGCCTTATATCATCGGCGGTATACGTCAAGCCTTACCGATGTTGGGCAAATGGTCGCTTTTATTATTGGTGGTACAGCTATCGGCATTGGCTTTGCCTGTCTAACCGACTCGTTTGTGTTTGTTGATTATCCTATTCAAGTATCATTCGAAACTTACTTCCTGAGTATTTTCAGGCATAACTTGCTCAGCGCCCTGCTCTTTGTGCCAATTTTACTTTTCAATTATGAACGTCTGGATTTGAAATATCTCTTTTCGGGAACATGGTTAAGGTCAGGGCTATTAAGGCGTCTGACGGTTTTGATTGTCATTTCAGCCGCGATCCCAACCATTCTATTGAGTTTCTTCCTGCTTCAGGAAGACACATCGGTACAGCAAGAAGTGCTTTCTTTGCAGCAGCAAGTTGCCGAACTTCAAACATTTATTCAAACAACAGGTGCTGCCGGCTCTGCAGATCTTCCTGTTCCTGAAACGGCAGAATCTGCTGAATCTGGCGACTCCTTACTTCTTGCCCAATTGATCGTCACAATTGTACTTACATTGGCGGTGACCATCATCAATTCGGTGCTTGCATCGCAAAGTATTTCGCGTCCACTGCTGAAGCTAACAGATGCAGCGCGGCAGATGGAAAGCGGCGATCTCTCGCTTGATGGCGCTAAAGCCCTCGAGAATACAGTTGGCACTGACGAAGTAAGCCAGTTAAGCAGCATGTTTGGCAGCATGGCCTCGGAAGTGATTTCACGCGAGGCCGCGCTAAAACAGCAGGTCGAATCTTTGAAAATTGAAGTGGATATGGTGAAACAACAGCGTGCGGTAAGTGAAATTACAGACTCGGACTTTTTCAAGGATCTTCAAGGCAAGGCGCGGCATTTACGCGCGCGTGATGAAGCAAATACAAGCCAGCTGAGAGTTAAGGATATCCTCACCGCAGTGGATACCGGGGAGGCGATCCTATCCACGATAAAAGACATCTCAACTGTGGTGGATGCCGAAGAGACGCTTCCATCCACCACAGTTGATGAGTTCATTTTAGAAGACGATGATCCTGTGTCTACAGGTGATTAAGCGGTGAGCAGTAATGGACTGAAGCCGTTTGCAGCAATACCTGCCCCATCCCTCGATCAAGGTGGCTGGAAGGCAAACGCATTGCGTTTCACCCGCGATCCTTTGCCCTACATGGATGACTTGCTGCAAAACTACGGGCAGGTATCAGCCTTAGTTCAGGGCGGCAATGAGGGGATTATGTTTCCGGGGCAAAATTGTCCCGGAACCGTGTTTGCCTACGGCGCCGATTTGAATCGCCAGATTTTGACGCAGCCGGATATATTTCATTCTGGCCCGATTATTGGCCCCATTTACGGTACGTGGCAAGATGATCCGCGGCGTGCAGTGCTTCGTCGCGTGGGCACGGGTCTGTTTAGCTTAAATGGGGAAGAACATCAGCGACAGCGGAGATTGATACAGCCGGCATTTCATCGCAAGCGAATTGATACATATCTGGATACGATGGTTCAAATTGCAGAGCAGACGGTTTCGCGGTGGCATCCGGGTCAGTATCTCGATTTTCAGCGTGAGATGTTTCAGCATACGCTGACAATAGCCGGGCGGCTCTTGTTCGGGCAGGATTTTTCGGCCAGCGCGGATCATCTTGGCAATATCATTCAGCGGTGGCTGGAGCTTATCCCGCTGGTCAGTATTGAAGCATCACCTGAAGATACGGAAGCGTTCCTATCGCTCTCTGAGCAAATTGATGATCAGATTAGAGATTTGATCTCGTGGAAGCGTACACATAGCGAAACGCAAACTGATGTACTGACTGAGCTTATTCATACACGGGATGAAGGCGGGGATTCCCTCAGCGAAGACGAGTTAATCGGCCATATAAACATTCTATTGACAGCGGGACATGAGACGACGGCGAACGCGCTTTCGTGGACGGTGTTTTTGTTGTCGCAGCATCCCTGCGCGATGAGGGAGCTATATGGTGAGCTTCAGTCTGTTTGTGGGGGCAGCCCGCCAACACTAGATCAGCTTGGACGGTTACAAGTACTGGATCGCGTGATCAAGGAAAGTATGCGACTGCTTCCCCCGGTAACGATTGGATCACGGGTGACGGCAGCAGCGGCTGAGCTTGGTGATTTTGAGATCCCCGTAGGTGCGGAGATAGTATTCAGCCATTATCATACGCATCACGATCAGACTATTTATGAACAGCCATCCAGATATATTCCAGATCGCTGGCTGAATATTAGCCCTACCCCATATCAGTATTTGCCGTTTAGCGCCGGGGCGAAGATGTGCATCGGTTCGCCATTTGCGCTTTTGGAAATAAAGGCAACACTGGCAGTTATGTTACAGCGGTTTCGCTTCGCGCTTCAGGAAGAGTCACAGATTGATCGTTTTGTTTGGGTGCCTTTACGGCCTGCTCATATGCCATTTGTGTTGTGTGAACAGGATGGTAATTTTGAGGAGAGCAAGTCAGTTGTTAGAGGAAATATTGTTGAAATGGTGGAGTTCATTTAACGCCTATGACTATGCGAAGTATATTGGGTAATGCGTTATTGTGACCATTCTTACCGTGACGCCAAACGCTGCAATTGATCGAACGCTTGTTGTAGCAAATTTTCAGCCAAATGGCGTATTCCGCGAGACGCAACGGGATATTCGCGCGGGTGGAAAAGGTATAAATGTTGCCCGCGCGACCATGTCACTTGGGAAACAGGCTGAATGCTGTGGATTCCTTGCGGGATGGACTGGAAAGTATATTGCCGAATTAGCGCAGCGGGATCACTTATCGGGTCACTGGACGTGGATTGAGGGGGAATCGCGCAGCTGTACAATTATTATTGATTCTGCTAACCGCGATAACACCGTTATCAATGAACGGGGCACGCCGGTTACGTCTCAGGATTGGGAGCGGCTTTCTGAAGAAGTGCTTCAGCATGTGAACGGAAAAACGGTTTGTTTCTCTGGAAGCCTCCCGCCGGGAACGCCGATGGAAACCTACAAAGCACTCGTCCGTAAAAGTACAGAGTATGCGGATAACGTCTGGGTAGATGCCAGTGGTGAGGTACTAGCAGCAGCGATCACGGTTAAAAACGTCAAGGCCAAAGTCAATCATCATGAAATCGGCGCAATTATCGGGCGAACTATCCCCGGTCCATCTTATCTGAGTACAGCTATTTCTTCACTGCGGGAACTAGGATTACAGGAATTGGTGATCACTTTTGGTTCGCGCGGCGCGGCAATTGTTACACAGGATGAGGTATGGTATGCCGCACCCCCAAAACTTGAAGCTATAAGCGCGGTCGGCAGCGGCGATTCCTTTTTCGCTGGTCTGGTTGTCGGTGAAGCGGCGGCTATCCCACTGCCCGATCAGCTTAGAATCGCGACGGCGGCAGGCGCGGCCAATACGCTCACTTTGGGCGCAGGCTTCTTCACAATGGCAGATTATGAAAATATTCTCGCTCAGGTACAGGTAGAACTACTCTAACGTCATCTCATCCAGCGGCGACATACTCAGGCTGACCGCTAGCCACCGAGCGATAGGCTGCGGCAACAATCTCAACCGCCTTCAGACCATCAATACCGGTCACCGTAGGGTTACGCTGTTCAATAATTGCAGCAATAAATTCATTAATCATCCACTGATCAGCATCTGACCCCCAGAAATCCCAACGCGGCCGGCCAGTTGAAGCCGTATAAACCGTCAGCATTTGCTTGAAGGCATTCAGATTCACGACGCCAGCGCCACCGATCACATCCATCATTAATCCACCCCACGTGGGATAGTACGGGGGCTTGCTCCAACTGCAATCAATAGTGGCAAATACGCCATTCGCAAAATCAAGGCTGACGAGGCCACCCGTTTCTACTTCCGGGGCTTCTCGCGCATACAAAATGTGATTTGATTGAGCATAGACTCTGGTCACCTCGCTGCCCAGATACCAGCGCAGCAGGTCGGCAGCATGGACGATATGATCGGCCATCGCGCCGCCGCCCGCTAACAGGGGATCCACGAACCAGCTCCGGTGATAATAAGGACATTCACCCTGATTAGTCGCAGTACAGGCAATAATCTGCCCTACCCTACCATCCGTAAGTGCGCGTTTAACTTCTATCGCTGGCGCATTAAAGCGCATTGGAAAAGCCGTCATTAATACAACGCCAGCCCGCTGGCAAATATCTACCATCGTGCGCGCATCTTCTACTGTCGTCGCCAACGGTTTTTCACATAAGATATGGATGCCCGCGTGTGCCGCCATGACAACTAACGGTAAATGACGACTGTTCTCACTACAAACCACCACGGCATCCGGGCGATCTTCGATTAGCGCCTCATGCGATGAGAAATATCGCGCACCATATTTGTGGGCAACCTCAACGCCGCGTGCAGAATCATCATCAGAAAAACCGATAAATTCAACAAGCGGGTTCATACGCAGATTATTGATATAGCCATCAGCATGTAAATGGGCGAAGGAAAGTATGCCAACACGAAGCTTAGCGCTCATTAGTGACTTCCCCCTAGTTGAATCACGCTGCCAGTACGCGCAGACTCGCTTGCCGCAAGCGCAATTGCAAGCGCCGCCAATCCATCCTCAGCAGTCACACGCGGTGTTACCCCTTCAGTAAGCACCCGGTAGAAATGCTGCATCTCCAGCGTGTAAGGATCAAGAATCAATGGACTTCTAGGCAGTCCCGTCGAAGGCACGACGCCATCTTTAACCGACAAATGCATTTCCACCGCATTCGAACTTCCGGCGGGGTGTTCAATCAAGCCCTTGCTACCGGCAATTTCCAAAGCAGTCCGGAATAGCGGCGGCGGATATGCCCAACTGCCTTCGATATGCGTAATTGCGCCATTCCGGTGGCGCAAAATTGCAAACCCGTGATCCAATGGCGCATCTGCGTTAATTCCGGCAGCGCTGCGGGCGAAAACACTATCTACCTCACCCGACACCCAACGCGCATAATCAAAATCATGAATCATCAGGTCAAGCATCATCCCACCCGATTTTTCCGGATCATGAAACCACGAATCGGGGACATTGGCGGCTGGCTTAAAGCCACAGCGCGAAAGGCGAATGACGGCGACCTGCCCGATGTCGCCATTCTCAACAATTTCTTTTGCGCGCGCATATTCCGGGAAAAAGCGAACGACATGCGCAATGAGCAGCCGTACCCCCGCTTCACGACAAATGCGGATCATCTCCCTGCCCTGCTCCAAGGTGCGGGCTATGGGCTTCTCGCAAATGATGTGTTTTCCGGCGCGGGCAGCCGTAATTACGTGCCCCATATGCAGGTACGTGGGGGTACAGATATCCACCACATCTACTTGATCGATCAACTCATCCAGCGAATCAAATGCCTGACTGCCAAAATCGCCGATGAAGGCTTCTTTACCAACTGGATCAAGAGTATGAACGCCGACCAGCGTGGCCGGCGTATTCTTCCATGCAGCCGCATGAGTTCGCCCCATGAAGCCAGTGCCAACAATTCCAATTCGCATTTACTTGATTGCTCCAGCGGTCAAACCACGGATAAGCTGCCGTGACAACAAAATATACAGAATGATGATTGGCACCATAGCCAGCGTCAACGATGCCAACACAGCATTCCAGTCGTTCACAAACTGCCCGAGGAAAGTCTGAGCGCCAAGTGTCACTGTTTTGACATTCTCAGCGGGCGCGAGAATAAGCGGGAACCACAGGTCATTCCAGATCGGGATCATATTAAAGACCATTACCGTACCGAGTGCAGGGCGCACCAATGGCAGCACCATCCAGAAAATACGGTATTCACTGGCGCCGTCCACCCGTGCGGCATCTTTTAAGTCTCGCGGAACCTGCTTCATAAAATTACTAAGCACAAATACCGCTAGTGGTAAGCCGGACGCAGTATAGACCAAGATCAGCCCAAGATGGGTGTTAATTAAGCCGAGACTAACGATGATACGCAGCAGGCTAACCGTGCCCAACCGGATCGGAATCATGATGCCTAGCGCAAAATATAAGCCAAGCAGCGTGTTCCCCCGAAAGCTGTATTCGCTCAGCGCAAAGGCAACCATCGCCCCGCACAGAATAATCAGAAACATAGCGCCAAGCGTGACAATCAGGCTGTTAACAAAATACAGAGGGAAATTACCCCTCGAAAATACCGTTTCAAACCCTGCTAAGCTGAAAGTTTCTGGCGTTGGCAGCGCATAAGGATTGCGGAAAATTGCCTGCCGGCTTTTGAAAGAGTTCATGATTACCAGAACGACCGGAAAAATAGCAATCATAAGATAAATGAGCAGGATTGCATGTGCGCCTACAGATTGTAGGCGTGAACCAACGCGATAGCGGTGCCATATACTCTGTTGAGCAGGTTCTGGCGTAGAATACGTGATTGTTGTCATGTTCTATAACTCATATTGGGTTATACGACGCTGCCAAACCGCTAGATACAGCACGACGCCAAGCAAAATAATCAAGAACATCACCCCGGCCACAGCAGCACCCATCGTCGGGTTACCGGGTTGAAGTTGGAAACCAAAGAATGTACGGTAGAAGAATGTGCCAAGTAAGTCTGTAGCAAAATTCGGCCCGGCAAGACTTCCCTGTACCGTGTAGACCAGATCAAATGCGTTGAAATTACCAACGAAGGTTAAGATTGATACAATACCAACGGTAGGCAAGATAAGGGGGAACTTTATACCCCAGAATACGCGCCATGCCGAGGCGCCATCCACTCGCGCCGCTTCAAGCAGTTCTTCGGGAATACCTAGCAAAGCCACCAAAAACAGCATCATCGGGATACCGACAAACTGCCATACAGATATGAGCGACAATACCGGCAGGGCTGTGCCCGGCAAACCAAGCCATGGTTGGCTTTGAATGCCGAAAATACCCAGAACATCATCCGCAATGCCCCACAGCGGATTTAAGATAATTTGCCAAATGAAACCGACTAGCACAAACGAAAGCACCGTCGGCGTGAAAAGCAGCGTTCGATACACACTACTCGCCCGCTTTGCCACTGTGACAAGCAGCGTCGCTAATAACAATGCGATTGGATTCTGAACGAACATATGAATGCTAAAAAACAGGAAATTATTACCTATTGCGCCGAACAGGCGCGGAGAAAGGTTAGGGTCAGTTAGCAATCGCTGATAGTTTGCCAACCCCACAAACTGCTCAGCGCCACCCCGTATTTCCGCTGGCGCATACAAACTAAGGCGAAGCGAATCAACCAGTGGAATGACCATAAATAAGGTGTAGATGATGAAGGCCGGGCCTAAGAAAACCAGTAAGTGAGTTGGGAATTTTTTACGCGAGATGCTTTTCGCCAGACTATTCATGGAAGATCCCCACCAGATCAAGGCGATACAGAAATAGGGGCGGTAAACACCACGCCCCTATTCATAACCAGACAAATAGCCGATTTAGCTACCGGACTGCTGCGGTTCGTACCATGCTTCCAGGCCAGCCTGCACGGTGTCTGCGGCTTCCTGAGCGGTAACTTCACCATTCAGCAAAAGTGCGCTGTTCACCCACAGATCGGTTTCATTATTCGGCTCACCACGCGACAGAATCTGGTAAGACGAACGGATTGTTGATTCGCACTCATCACGCCATGACACCATTTCCTGTGCCAGCGGGTTATCCAGCGCAACCGGTTCGTTAGAGAGGGAGAAGAATCCGGGCAGTGCGTTGGAGTAAAGCGACGCGAACTCAGGTGTGGTCATCCAGTTCAGGAACGTTGTTGCTGCTTCACGACGAGCTTCATCTGCGATATGACCATTCATGCCCATGGCAATGTCGGTATGGTCGCTGATGTAGCACTGATCGCTGCCTTCGGGCAACGGCGGCATGAATGCGCCAATCGGGAATTCAGCGACGGCTTCAAAGCCAGAAATTTCCCATGAGCCAGTCGGGTAAACAGCGCCCAACCCGAGTGTGAATGCGCTCTGTGCATCCGGATAGCCAATACCCTGATAGCCATTAATCAAATATGGCTGCCAGCGTGACAGCGCCTCGAAGGCCTCGAGGAAGCCACCTTCGTTATATTTGGCGGTGCCGTCAATCAAACCGAGGCGGCCTTCTTCACCATGCCAGTAATTGGGGCCGATATTCTGGAAGCCCATCGTTGCGGCTTCCCACTGATCCAGTGTTCCCATCACCAGCGGGGCATAGTCGCCATCTGCCTGAATTGCATCAAGAACGGCATAAAATTCGGCTTCGGTGGTCGGCTCTTCCAGTCCAAGTTCGGTGAAGATGTCCTGATTGTAGAAGAAGCCATGAATGACCGAGGCCATCGGCACGCAGAAAACGTCCGAACCGTCGTCAGTGACCCACGCGCTCTTGGCAACATCGCCAAAATTTGCCATGCCTTCAAGATCATTCAGCGAAGCCAGATGTCCTTGATTGAAGAGATCGAGCGACAGGTCGAAGGGGCGGCAGGTGATCAAGTCACCGGCAGTACCAGCTTCAAGCCGCGCATTCAACGCTGCGTTGTATTCGGCAGGAGCGGACGGCGAGAAAACAACGGGGATATCGGGATAAGAAGCATTGAATGCGGGGATAATGACATCTTCCCAGATAGTGAGGTCGTCATTACGCCAGCTTTCAATGACCAATGGTTCCATTTGTGCAGCAGTCATAGCCGCAGGCGCAAGTGTAAGCGCCATAAGCCCCGCCGCCGCGGCCACACCAACAAATTTTGCTCTGTTCACAATTTTACCTCGCGTTATGCCAGACAAACTTGAAAAAAAGTTCGCAAATTACCCCGAAAAAATATGCGGCGACTACACCTCCATTATATTAAGGAACGCAATAAACTATAACGTTCTTCTAATTTTTCGCAACTAACCTTATGTCGCAAACTGATCGGTTTGTCGTTCATGGAACTTTCCTAAATAAGCGCAATAGATTCGCATAGATGGGATTGTCTTAAATGCATCTACTCGTCTAAAATTTGAACATTCGACATATTCGCTTGAATCAGGTAGTTTCGGTGTCCGATAAATGGTGCTGGGACTGCTGATCCGCGACAAAGCTTAGTCCGGGTCTTACGAGAAGAGAAGGAAAGATGTCTCACTTAGAATCTGAGATTTATGAGCAACCGCAGGTCATCGGGCGTTTGCTAGATAGTGAAAGCGATCATATCCGTGAAATTGCCCGGATCATCCACACTTTCAAACCTGCATTTGTATGTATCGCTGCGCGTGGCACATCAGATAACGCTGCACGCTACGCACAGTACGCGCTGGGTATTCACGCCCGCATGCCCGTTGCTTTAGCAACCCCATCCATTCATACGCTCTATAACGCCGCCCCTGATCTTTCACGCGCGCTGGTGATCGGTATTTCGCAATCTGGCATGGCCGCAGATGTAACACGGGTGGTTAGCGATGCGCGGATGCAGGGGGCGCTCACGCTAAGTGTTACTAACAATCCTGATTCGCCACTGGCGAAGTCTGCGGAGCATCATATCGCCCTGCACGCCGGAGAAGAGATCAGCGTCGCCGCCACGAAAACCTATACGGCACAGCTAACCGTGATTGCGATGCTGGTGGCGGCGCTGGCAAATGATCCCGTGTTAGATGCTGATTTACTTCGCCTGACAGAGCAAGTTACACAGACGCTCGAACTTGCTGCGCCGGTTCAGGAATTTGCTAATCGCAACGTAGACTTAGAGAGTTTTGCTGCTCTGGGCCGCGCCTACAACTACTGCACTGCCATTGAAACTTGCCTGAAGGTACAGGAACTTTGCTATGTCATTGGTCAGGGATACAGTGAGGCCGATTTCTTGCACGGCCCTATTGCCATCGTAAAACCAGAATTTCCGGTGATTGTATTTGCGCCGAGGGGCAAAAGCAGCGCTAATTTCGGAACGTTGTTGGCAAAGCTGCGTGAACGAAGCGCGACTACCCTGCTGATTACGAATGATGCCGGTTTTGGTATGGATACATGGGTGCGCCTACCTAACACGCTGCCAGAATGGCTTTCGCCTATTGCAGCCGTTCTTCCCGGCCAGTTGTTTGGCATGTATCTGGCGCTGGCAAAAGGCAACCCCGTAGATAAACCAAAGGGTTTATCGAAAGTAACCGTGACATTATAGGAATGTTTCTGAAGCTTGAACTTGAAATGCCGACAGTTGCCACAAAAATTTCCCGTCAACTCATCTACATGCCCTTTTGAAGAAGGTGTTCCTCCATGCTGTCACATCACGATCTTGTTGATTTAGAAAATGCGCTGCCACTCGAATACTGGCGTAATCCTCAGGGTGTTTCCGTTCAGGGTGACAACCTGAAGTTTCTGTATATTCCTGACTACGCGGAACACATGATCGCGTCGTGGCAGGCGAAGGAACTCTTTCGGATTCAACACGACCGCGCTCACGAAAACCGGCAGATTACAAAAATGGTGATGATCACGATGGGCGCGCTGCTGCCCGGCGTATTGCTGCATGATGCCGTAAGCTGGGGAGCTGGCGCTGATATGCCCGATGTTGAATTCGGAACTTTCGGCGTCAAGTTTTATCACGGGCCTGGCCAGCCGCTAGCGCAGCCCAAAATTGTGCAGCCGCTTTCGATTGATGTGCGCGGTCATGTTGTCGGAATTGTGGAAGACCTTGCTGATCTTGGGCGTACCGCTAAATACGTTCAGGAAGTGCTGTGTTCGGAACATGGCGCACGGGAAACGGTGTTGATTGCGACGTATCGCAAATCTCATACTGCAAATTTCAATATGGACGTGATCGCTTTCGGGGTGGTGCCTCAGGATACCTGGATTATCACACCCCGCGAACGCATCGAAACCATGATGAAACGGGTCCCCTATTGGGCGGCACAGGGGCAAACCAGAGACGCCTGCTATAGCAACCTCTGGAATATTGGCTACCCTAAGTATTTGCTGGCTGAATGGTTCGATATAGCGTGGCAGCGTCGAGATGAGGCGGTGCTTTAAGGCTTGAATAACCCGGCAGCCGCACGGCGATCTAGCTTGCCAGATGCGGTAAGCGGAAGCGACTCGACAAAAATGTATTCGCGCGGGCATTTGTAACCGGCGAGTTTGCCTGCACAAAAGGCTGATATTTGTTCCGGCGCAAGCAATTTATTCGCACGTAATACAATCGCCGCGGCCACCCGCTGCCCCCATTCGGAATCCGGGCGCCCGATAACTACAGCATCCTCTATATCAGGGTGGGAACGCAGCATGTTTTCTACTTCTGCGGGGTATACATTTTCGCCACCGCTGATGATCAGATCACTACGGCGCTGCAAAACATGCAGGTCGCCATCATCATCGAGATAGCCAATATCACCGGATATAAACCATGACCCTAACGGTACATCCGGCATGCCAAGATAGCCGCGCATAACTGTTGGGCCGGCGATAGCAATTTCGCCAATCTCACCGGGGGGCAGCGCGCTGCCCTGTTCATTGAGTATACGAACTGAAGTAAAGGGAAGCGGGCGGCCAACATTCCCCTGCTTTGCGTAGAATCGTTCTGGCAGTGCCGTCGCTACCTGCGAGGTCGCTTCAGTCAGTCCGTAAGTTGCTGCTATATTGAGCTTGTGCTGCTGTGCCTGCGCGAGCAGTTCAGGGGTACACGCAGCACCGCCTAGTAAGATGAGGCGCAAAGCGGCAAGGCTTCCATCGGCTGCTTGCAAGAGGCGGTGAAGCTGTGTAGGCACAATCGAAAGTATAGTAACGAAGTCACGTTTTAGCTGCATGACTATGCGAACCGAATCGAACGAGCCTTCATAGAGCACAACCGCTGTGTTGTAGAGGCAGGAACGATACAAAATAGATAGTCCCCCCACGTGAAACATCGGCAGGCAAATTAGCCAGCGGTCATCTGGCATCACGCCCAATCTGTAAGCCGAGGCCATCGCGCTGTAGAGGAAGTTACCGTATGTAAGCTGCGCCCCTTTGGGCTGCCCTGATGTGCCGGATGTAAACACAATCGCGCAGGTCGCCTCAATATCAATGCCGGCAAATTTCTCAGTATGATCGGTTACAGGAAGAAGCTCCGCCCGACAGTCAATCCCGATTAGTGGAAGCTCCTGAAGCTTTTCGGCGGTCTGAAGGTGGCGCGTATCGAAGCAGAGGAAGCCAGCATTCGCCGTATAAAGCTGATAGGATAATTCCTCTATCGCGAGGCGTGTATTCAACGGAATTAAGACAGCCCCAAGCCGCATGATGGCATGAACCAGCACAACGCAGCGGAGGCTGTTTTCCATTAGCAGCGCGACATGGGCGCCCTTCCCTATGCCGTGAATACTAAGAATCGCAGCCTGCGCCGCGCAAAGGTTGTGCAATTCAGCGTAAGTGATGGGTTTACCGTCGGGAAGAATCACGGCTGCGCCATCCGGTCGCGAGATGGCAGCAGCCGAGAGCCAGTTTTTCATTCGCTTTTACATACTCGCCACATATGCGCCGAATCAGGGGCGCCAGGGGTACTTGTTAAACTCAGGTTTTCGCTTCTGCACATAGGCGTCGCGGCCTTCTTGCCCTTCTTCGGTCATGTAGAAGAGCATCGTAGCATCGCCAGCCAGCTGCTGCAATCCGGTCTGTCCATCTACATCGGCATTCATCGAAGCTTTAATAAGTCGTATTGCCAGCGGGCTGTGCTGCAAAATCTGCTGTGCCCATTCAACGCCTTCGGCCTCCAACTGTTCAACCGGTACCACGGTATTGACCAGTCCCATATCGAGCGCTTCCTGTGCATTGTACTGGCGGCATAGATACCAGATTTCGCGAGCTTTCTTCTGCCCGACAATACGTGCCAGATAGCTGCTGCCATAGCCGCCGTCAAAGCTGCCCACACGCGGGCCGGTTTGCCCGAAGATGGCATTATCGGCAGCGATGGTCAGATCACAAACCACATGCAGCACATGTCCGCCGCCAACAGCATAGCCTGCCACCAGCGCGATCACGGGTTTGGGCATGGTGCGGATGATACGCTGCAATCCCAGCACATTGAGGCGCGGCACGCCATCTTTGCCCACGTATCCGGCATCACCACGTACTTTCTGATCGCCGCCAGAGCAGAACGCATATTTGCCGTCCTTAGCCGGGCCGTTGCCTGTCAAAAGCACCACGCCAATAGATGAGTCTTCCCAAGCATCGGTGAAGGCTTCGGTCATTTCCTGAATTGTCTCTGGTCGGAATGCATTCCGCACTTCAGGGCGGTTAAACGCGATACGCGCCATACCATCGGCCTTGTGGTAGGTAATGTCCTCAAATTGCTTTACTTCAACCCAGTTCGTCATATGTATCCTCCTGTAATTCGGTCAGGCGCGCTTCATGGAACTGCGCCTTAACCTTCTCCAAAAACTGTTTTCGCAGCAACAGATCACGATCGGAGACCGTGGGGACTTCAATAATGAGGCTGTTTTGATTCTCAAAACCACCGGAAAATGCAGCATCAAATTCTGTCTGATTTTTCGCCAGCACATAGTCCATCCCGAACAGCCGCGCCGCTGCTTCAAAATGTAAACCGTGCGGTGTGAGAAAGAGTTCCGTAAATATTGGCTCAAATTGCGACACTGGCAGCCGCCGAAAAATGCCGCCGCCGTCGTTATTCACCACTACAATTGTGACTTTGACACGGGCGCGGATAAACGTTAGCAAGCTGTTCAGGTCATGGTAAAAGGAAAGATCGCCTAATACGACAACCAGCGGTTGGCCGGGAAATGCAGCACCAACACCCGCCGCACTGGCTAATGTGCCATCAATTCCACTGGCGCCGCGATTGGCATAAGCATTCAGGGTAACACCATCTGCATTCAGCCCGAACTGATCCAGATGGCGTACCGGCAAGCTGCTGCCAACCATGAGGCGCATATTTTCTGGCGCGAAGGTGGTCACTCGCTGCAGCACAGCCCCATCAAACCAGTGTTCATTTACAAATCCTGTCGTCTCCCGGTTGACCAGATCATCGCTCGCGCGCCAGTTGGATAACCACGCCTGCTGCGAAGTGTTGGGAACCGGATCGCCCGGAACCTTCGTGAGCATGTCAGCAAAACTGACTGGATCAGCCCACACCTGCTCATTTGTCAGGAAGTTGGGGTCTTGCCAGCGGCCATCCTCAGTCACCTGAATCCAGTTATCAGGCGGATGCCCCGTCAGGTAGTTTTCAAGAGATTGTGAAGTAGGCAAGGCGCCAAATTGAATAATTGTGTCGGGCGGCTGCAGTGCAGCATTGATGCCGAGAATAGTTTCAAATCCGCCAATGACGTTCGCAAAGTTTCTATAGCGAACACCTGATAGCGCATCGGCTAATACAGGGAAACCGGTCTTCAGGCTAAGGCGATGAATTGCATCCGGGAAATCGCCGCGCGGACATCGTGGCCCGCACAAAATAAGCCCGCGTTTTGCCCCGCGAATAACCTCATTCACCTGCTCGATCTGCCGCGCTGCTGGCTGCATAATGCCACGTGAGATGGTCACAAAGGAAGTGTCATTAGCTCTGGCAGAAGTGTCATCCACGACCACTCTCGAAATAGGAGTCGGCTCCAATGGTTTGCGGAACGGAAAATTGAGATGCACGGCGCCTTTTGGCTGCCCCATCGCGGCGGCATAAGCCCGATGTGCCAGAGTACGCAGATTTCGCAGCGCAATAGCGGGCGGCTGGTCCTCAGGAAGCGCAACTTCATAGAACCAGTTCACATGATCGCCATAGAGTTTGATTTGATCAACAGTCTGGTTCGCGCCGCTCTCCCGCAGTTCATGGGCACGGTCAGCGGTGAGCACAATTAACGGCACCGCCGAATAATGCGCTTCAACTATCGCGGGATAGAATTCCGCCGCCGCTGTGCCAGACGTACAAAGCAGCGCGACAGGCTGCTGCAGCGCATTGGCAAGGCCTAAGGCAAAAAAGCCGGCGCCGCGCTCATCTATTTGTGAATAGACATGAATTTCGGGCTGACCAGCAAAGGCGAAAACAAGCGGGGTTGAGCGCGACCCCGGGGCGATTACAACGTGGCGAAGCCCCGCACACGCAAGTTCTTCGACAAATGCCTGCGCCCATAAAGCGTTAGGGTTCACCGCAGTCATAGCTCAATACCAAGACCGTATGCTAACGGATTGAACTTCAGCTGCGTCTCTGCCCACTCTGCCCCCCAATCTGATTCAGCAACGATGCCAGCGCCTGCATACAACCGTACGCTAGCACCTCTTCTCACAGCCGATCTAATCGCTACTGCAAAGGTGCCATCGCCATGCCGGTCAAACCAGCCTACCGGTGAGGCATACCATCCACGAGGCTCAGTTTCAACATCCAAGATCGCTTTCATGGCAGCGGAACGTGGATAACCCCCTAGTGCTGGCGTCGGGTGCAGTTCACTCACAAGCTGGAGAATATGGGTATTGTCATTAAGATTTGCCTGCATTGGCGTATACAAATGCTGGATGCTATTTAAGCGGAGAATTTCAGGCTCGGCTGGCGCGGCAACTTCAGCGACATATGGCGCAAGGTGTTCTTGCAGCGCTCTAACCACAAACTCATGTTCTTGCCGTTCTTTCTGGCTCAAAAAGAGATCGTCCGCCAGCACTTCGTCAGCAAGTGGCGATTGGCCTCGAGGGCGCGTGCCAGCTAGCGCAGCAGAACGCAGTTCCAGACCATATTTGTCTAACAAGAGTTCCGGAGTAGCGCCAAAGAAAGCGGATGCCCGATCTGGCTGAAGTAGAAAAAGGTGACAGTCCTGATAATTACGTTCAAGCCGGGCTAAGGCACGCACAACTTCAGGCGCTGCTGAAAACGCAAGATCCAGCGCGCGTGCCAGCACAACCTTATCCAATTCGCCACTGTTTATCCTGCTGATAACCCCAGCAACCATCTCATGCCAGCGCGCCCGATCTGTTGCTAGCGTATACGCAGTAAGCTGCGCAGCGCGGCGCGGTGATCGCCCTGTTTTATAAGAAGGCTCATCAATGTTTGCTGCTTTCCCTTCTAAAACAGAAACGGTAAGCCATGTCTCGCCATCGGGGAACTGGGTGAACATCAGTTTGGGGATCACAAATTGTGCATCGCCAAACTGCCTCCAAATACCGCGCGATGCTTGAGGCAAAAAGGCAAAGCCTCCAAAAAATCGCGGCTCCAGCGAAGAATCATCCGCTTCAATTGCTGCCTGGCTGAAGATGGTTTGTGCCTGTTGCTGAATCAGCCCAAATCGCTGATCGCCTTCTGCCGAAATCTGTACAGCTATATCTAGCCCGGCATAGGTGATGCCGCGATGTGGGCTGCGCCAGAAGATGCGAGGCCGTTCAGGGTTCGCCAAAAGCAGTTTCAGCAGATCAACCGATTCAATCTGTCGCGTGTGGCTGATCAGCCTTTGACCACCGGTTGAAGCCTGCTCCGCTGGGCTGATGGTACGCGCCATCATGATCAAATCCGATCTTCCTGAACGCCAACGCTGCGAAGCAGCATCGGGCGTAGGGTTATCATAATACGATTCGGGCTGGATTCGCCGGTCATCACCCAGTGCATAACGACCTCATTGATGGCACCCATCCATGCCCGCGACACGATATTTGTGTCTACCGGAGCGATTTCACCCAGGGCAACGGCCTGATCAAGATAGCCTTTGATGAGCGTGGCGAACCGGTTGTGTACCTCCATCAATTTTTGTTCGAAGGCGCTCCCCAATCCCATCGCTTGTACCAGCATCACTTTAGCCAGAGGGCGATACTGCCCGAAGGTTTCCAAACAGGCGGTAAGCGCGGCATCTACCTGCGCTATCCCCTCCGCTTCCTGTGAAATCGCTTCCTTGATACGGCGCTCTAGCAGATTGGAAAATTTATCTACCAACGAGAGGAAAAGCGTTTGCTTATTAGGAAAGTGAAAGTAGACAGAGCCTTTAGAGGTCTGTGATTCCTCAACAATTTCGTCTACGCTGGCTTCGTGATACCCCTTATCTGCGAACAACTGAAGCGCCGCATCCAAAATGCGGCCTCGTGTTGTTTCAGGGTCTTTCGTTGTACGTTTATTATTCGATTCGCTCATTTTAGCATTACATATAAAACCGACTGGTCAGTCTAATCATAGCAGAATTTAATGCGATTTACCAGAAATCTTTGCTAAGATTGGAGTGGGCGGAAGGCGGCAAGGCAAATATGCCAGTACGTGACGTGAACAATGCGACCTATCACTATACGGATCAGGGCAGCGGCCAGCCTGTCATCCTTTTGCATGGGTTTATGGGCAGCATCCTGAATTGGGATACGATCACCCCCATTCTTGAGCGCCATAATCGGGTGATTGCTATTGATATATTGGGTCACGGTCGTTCTGCTTCACCCGCTAATTTTCGGCGCTACAGTATTGAAGAAACCGCCAGCGATATTGCAGCGCTATTAGAAACCCTCAACGCTAAATCTATAAATTTGGTCGGCTATTCAATGGGCGCGCGGGTAGCATTATATTTCGCCCTCGCCAACCCCCATTTTATGAACAAATTAGTGCTGGAAAGCGGTTCGCCGGGGCTGGAAACACAGATAGAACAAAGCAGCCGCATAGCGAGCGATCATCAGCTTGCCCGCTGGCTGCTTGAAAATGGGATGGCGGCATTTGTCGAACGATGGGAGCAACTGCCGCTTTTTGCGTCGCAGACCAGACTACCCGCTGAAGCACAGGCGAAACAGAAGGCACAACGCCTGCAAAACGACCCGATAGGACTCGCAAACAGTCTACGTGGTATGGGTACTGGAAGCCAACCTTCTTTGTGGGAAAAGCTCAACAAACTGACAGCGCCAACACTCTTAATTGCCGGCGATCTTGACCCCAAATACTGCGCGATTGCGGCGCGTTTGGCACAGATATTGCCGCAGGCGACATTACAAATTGTGCCGGATGCGGGGCATAACGTACACCTTGAGAAGCAGAAGGCATACCTACAACTAGTTCAAAATTTTCTCAAAGGGTAAAGATAGTGTCAGAAATTCAGCGCTGTGGTTGGGTGAATCTGAATGATCCACTCTATGTGGCTTATCACGATCAGGAATGGGGCGTTCCGCTGAGGGGAAATGACAACGCCCTATTTGAACGGATTGTGCTGGAAGGGGCACAGGCAGGGCTAAGTTGGATCACTGTTTTGCGTAAGCGCGAGCACTACCGGCAGGTGTTTGACAATTTCGACCCCGAAAAAGTAGCGCTGTACGACGAGTCCAAAGTCAACCAACTAATGGGCGACAGCGGTATCATTCGCAATCGTGCCAAAATTCTGTCGGCTGTAAATAATGCCCGGCAATTTATGAAAATCCAGCAGGAATCTGGCAGTTTTTCGAGTTATTTATGGTCATTTGTCGGTGATCAACCCATCCAAAATCAGTGGCACAGCTTGCGCGATATACCATCGGAAACCGAAATTTCGAAGCGGCTGAGCAAAGATTTGAAGCAGCGCGGCTTTAAATTTGTAGGATCAACAATTTGTTATGCCATGATGCAAGCCTGTGGGCTGGTCAATGACCATGCTGTTAATTGTTTCAGGCGTGAAGAAGTCAAAGCTCTATAGCGCGTTTTCAAGAACAGCGGCTAGCTCATCCTCTGTTAGCTTGATCGGGTTGCCTTGCATTGAGCTTGCGCTCGCCGCTCGCCTGACAATCTCCGGAATAGCGGCAGTATGAACCCCTAATTCAGCGAGACCGGGTACGCTAAGGATATTTACCAGATGAGCAACCCATACCGCCCCATCTTCCGGAATCGCATCAGGATCGCCCGTTAGCATAATCGCAATTTCCTGATACCGATCTATCGCCCTACTCTGTGGTTCCCGGTCTGATAACGCCTTGAGATTGGCCTTCATCACCGGGCTAAGCAGCGCCGCGCAAATTGCGCCATGCGGGGCGTTGGTCATCCCGCCGATCACGCCGGCAAAACCGTGAACCGCGCCAAGTTTGGCGTTGGCAAGTGCCATTCCACTGAGTAAGGCGGCTAGCGCCATATCGGCCCGCGCTTCGAGATCATCAGGTTGTTCAACAGCGTTTTGTAAAGACATACCTGCGCGAGTGATCCCTTCGCTGCATAACGCATCAGTGATCGGGTTCGCCTTCAGAGATACAAATGGCTCAATAACTTGAGTGAGCGCATCCATACCGGTAAATACAGTCATCCGTTCTGGCAGCATGAGCGTTAAGGCAGGATCAATAATCGCAGCGCGAGGCAGCATATGAGGGCTGCGTAAACTGACTTTAAGCTGCTGTTCGGGGGCTGAAACTACTGCATTCGCCGTCACTTCTGAGCCCGTGCCAGCGGTCGTTGGCACGGTAATAACGGGGATAGAGGGTTTAGTTAAGGTTTTACCTTGCCCGATAACCTCCAGATAATCTAGCACTTCGCCTTCATGAACGGCTAAGACAGCCGCAGCCTTCGCCAGATCAAGCGCACTTCCGCCGCCGCAGCCGATCACCATGTCTGCCTCAGCATCCCGTATTACTGAGACGCATTCAGAGACAAAGTTAATAGTTGGCTCACCTTCCGGGGCAAAGACAGTCACCATAATGTTATGGGCTTGAAGCGTCGCAATAATCTCACGGCTGCGCTCAGGATTGCCGATTAAGACAGCTTGCGTCCCAAAAGGGGCAGCGATAGTCCCAATTTCGGCTGATTTTCCCGTACCAAAACAGATTCGGGTCGCCGTTGCAAATTCAAAGTTCATCAGATTTCTGAGGGGGAAAGCACATTGTATTTTATAGCGTAACGCGGCTCTTCGAACATATCAGCGATGGCTTCGCGCCACTTCAGATAGTGGGGTGTCTCGCGGTGGTCAAGCTGCGCCTGCGCGGTGCGATAGGTTTCGTATAGCACAAGACGGGTGGGATCATCCTGCTGCTGAAGCATATCGAAAGCGATAACACCGGGTTCTTTCTGGCTGTTTTGAGCATTATCCAATGTGGCTTGAATGAAAATATCTAAGTATTCTCGTTTAACGTGCAAATAAACAATAACCGTGAACATCAGGGGGTATCCTTTTTTCGTCTTCGGGCACGCGCTTTGCGCTTCGCCAGTCCATCATGGAGCAGCTGTTTCAGAGATTTAATACTGGGCAATGGCTTATAGATCAAGTAGTCAGCGTGCGAACGGCGAATCAAGGCGCGTTCGTCTTTAGCACTGAAATGCCACGCAGTCATTAATATAATGACCATGTCACCAAGGATCGGGCTGTTACGCAAACGAGCGCTAACCTGGATTCCATCCACCTCACCGGGCAGCTTTATATCTAGCAGCGCCAGTTCGGGATGATCACTTGTGATACGATTAGCGTCAACATCGTCAATCCACGAGATGGCATCTTCACCATTCGTAAAGGCGACTCCATTTACACCCATCGCTTCGGTCATCGCCATCAGCATTTCGTAAAGATCGGGTTCGTCTTCAACAACTATCCAACTGGGCATATCTTGTCCTGTCTCTTGCGGAAACAGATATGAAATGCGAAATTTTGAACAAAGCTCCTGCGATCTCCGTAATAAGCAACAGGAGCTGAGGTGATGCCCGAACTAGAAACGCTGCTATTAGAGCGTGCATGCCAGAATGACTTTGAGGCATTCGCTCAACTTCAAGAACTTTTGGAACCTTCCCTACGCCGGTTTATCCGTCGTTTGATTGGTTACCACGATTCGGAAGATGATATCGTTCAGACTGTATTTATCTCATTATATAGAAACATGCACAAAATCTCGCCGCCAGAGAATTTACGTCCTTATGTTTTCCGAATGGTGCGCAATCGCTGCTATGACGAACTACGCGCAGCCGGAAAATGGAAAAGCGTATCTATGGATGACGAAGCAGTTGAAGTGTACGTGTCATTTTCTGCATCTGCAAGTGAGCCACAGCCGGAAGATGTAAGTCACTGGCTATTACTTCAGATGGATGTGCGTGAGGCGATGGAGAAGTTACCTGAGCTTCAGCGGCAAACGCTCATTTTGTTCGCGGAGGAAAATCTAAGTTATGCAGAAATTGCAGAAGCGATGGGAACCAGCATTGGAACAGTAAAATCACGACTGCACCACGCAAAAAAGACGCTGCGTGGGCTGCTAAAACCGGAAACATTGCAGGCTATTGAAGAATCGTTTGAGTCCGATGACTGATCGCTACGGCGGCAAGGAGGCAATAACATGGACGAAAATCAAACTAAGGCAGCGCAGCAGCTTCTATTGGCGTTCAAATCGCTGCAAAGATCGGTAGAAAAAGGTCTGCTGACGGGCATCGCTGAAGGTGCCGGTACAACTGCAATTCGCAGTTATGTTCGACTGCAAGAGCGCGCAAAGAAGCTACTTCCAGATGACTTTTTCATCGGTGACGTACTGATTTTGGATGTTAACGAAGACGAAAGTGATAACAAAAAGTTGGCGCAGGTCAACTTGCTTTCCTCACAGGCAGTGGATTATCTGGAAGGGTTAGATAAAGCGTCGTCTCGCGCAGCAACCGGAGCCGATTTTGTAGATCTGGGCTACAGCCTACGGGATCTGGGGCAGGAAATTCAGGATCAGGTTATGAATATGACCCGAAAAACGCTAAAGCGAGCAGTTGCGAATATAGATATCAATGATCGCAAAGATCCGTTTCCGCCGATGCCCCCTGCGCCGCCACATGCGCCCGCTGAACCGGAACCGCCTTCAGCGCCTTCATACAGCGGCAGCAGCGTAGAAGATCCTTTAGGTGATAACGAAATTTAGCTAAATAGGGGAATGTCTATATCGGCATTTCCCTATCTATAAGTCGCTCAAAGAATTTCTCCATTTTGACATTCTCCCTCAGGAGATTATTTCATTCCAACAGCAGCCGGAAATATACACAGTGAATTTTAGTCGGGATATGCTATTATAGAACTTCGACAAGCGTAGAAAATGGATAAGGTGGTGCATTATCAAACCACTTATTGGTATTCCCACGTTTCATGACGTCACCCTTCCCGGTCAAATGCCGGAACGTTTCGCCATGAGCAGGCCTTATATTATTGCCCTAGAGGCGGCAGGCGCTGCGCCGATCTTATTGCCACTGGCACTGGGTGAAGAAACACTCAAAAGCCTATTCACCCGCCTGGATGGTTTATTCCTTGCTGGCGGAGGGGATTTGAACCCGGCATGTTATGCCCGTGCGCAGCACGCCAAAACCGAGGGCATTGACAGCCTCAGAGATGAAACCGAGCTGCTGCTCACAAGGTGGGCATTAGATACCGATCTCCCAATTCTAGGCGTGTGCCGCGGGATCCAAACACTAAACGTTGCCGGCGGCGGGACACTACTACAGGATGTGGTCGATCTAGTACCGAACGCTATTCGGCACCAGTATTTCCCTGATCAGCCACGCGAGTTTGTCGCGCATGGCGTAAAAACGCTAGATGATACCCGCCTGAACAGTATACTGGGCCCGCTAGCGAGGGTTAACAGCTTCCATCATCAGGCTGTGGATAATGCAGCGCCCGGTTTTGCAGTTGCGGCAGTTGCGTCTGATGGTGTCATCGAGGCCATTGAACTCACATCAAACCGCTTCGTTGTTGGCGTACAGTGGCACCCTGAAAGCCTGATCACGTTCGACCAGAGCATGTTTGCGCTGTTTGAAACGTTCGTTCAGGCAGCCTAAGCTGCCGGAGCAAGAATGCTGCTCCCAACGTATCCTCAACATCCTGAATACTCTTCCCTGCTGGCTACGCCGGTAAGAATGCATGCGTCCACTGCCTACACGGGCCGCGGCATCGTCATTGCATTTATTGACTCCGGTTTCTATCCTCATCCAGATATTGCCAGCAGGGTACTTTGCCATGCCGATGCTACCCATACCGTAATCACCGAAGGCACCCGCTACAGACGGCCAGCGTGGTACAGTTGGCACGGGCAAATGACCAGCGTAATCGCGGCAGGTAACGGCTGCGTAAGTAACGGGCAATATCAGAGTCTTGCCCCTGATGCCAACCTGGTTCTGGTTAAGGTGTCAAATCCACGCAAACGCATCAAAGAGGCAGATATTTTGCGCGGGATGCGCTGGATCATTGACAACGCGCAACGCTTCAAAATCCGCATTGTAAACCTCTCAGTCGGAGGCGATTTTCCAAGCGACAACCCTGATCATCCGATTCATCAGGCTGTACGCATCCTCACCCGGATGAATATCGTCGTGGTAGCAGCTGCGGGAAACAGCAACCTGCCCGTTTTAATTCCGCCGGCCAGCGCTCCAGAAGCGATCACGGTTGGCGGTATCAACGATCACAATTCACCGGAAATGACGCAATGGTCGCTCTATCACAATAATTATTGCGAGACGCCCGACGGCAGTTTTAAGCCGGAAATATTAGCGCCCGCGGCATGGATTGCATCCCCTTTTGTGCCGGGCACAAAAGCTGCGCGTGAGGCTTATTGGCTCGGTCAAATTCTAAAAGCCAAAGATGATGAGACGACGGTTAATCGTCTAATACAAGCCGGCTGCGCTGAACTTGGACTGAGCAGAAGAGCAGCGGCGAAACCAAATGAACATATTTTTGCAAAATTACAAGCGCAGCTCGCAGCACACAAAGTAGTAGATGCAAACTATCAATTCGTGGACGGTACATCTGTCGCGGCGGCAATTGTCAGCTCAGTTGCCGCGCAAATACTGGAAGCAAATCCTCGCCTTTCCCCACAAGAAGTGAAGTTCTTAATGATGACAGCAGCGAAACAACTACCAAATGCCCCCCTCGAAATGCAGGGCGCCGGCGTGATAGATGCCTTTAGTTCAGTTCAACTTGCAGCAATGACGGCTACCCCATCATGAACCGTGACTATCACCGCTGGTTCAGCCCTTCCCTAAATCGCGATATGGAGCTTTTGATTTTCGGTCATTCCGGCGCGCGGGTGCTGGCCTTCCCCACTTCAAAAGGCAAGTTCTATGAGTGGGAAGATCGTGGCATGATCAACACCCTCTCCGAGTCAATTAATAACGGCTGGCTTCAGCTTTTCTGTGTAGATAGCGTAGACGCCGAAAGCTGGTACAGTTACGGGGACGGGCCAGCGGGCAGAGCGCGGCGCCACAGCGAATATGATCGCTATCTTTGCAATGAAGTTCTACCCCTCAGTCAAAAAGTGAATAACAATCCGTATTTAATCAGCGTCGGCGCCAGCTTCGGAGCGTACCATGCGATGAATTTTGGTTTGCGCCACCCTGAACATGTAAGCCGCATCTTAGCGATGAGCGGGCTATACGACATACAACGATTTGTTTTCGGCTATTACGATGAAAATGTGTATTTCAATAATCCGATAGACTATATTCCTAACGAGCATGACCCTGAACGCCTTTACTGGCTGCGGCAACAGGATATTATTATCGCGTGCGGGCGTGAAGACACACTGCTGCCAAGCGGACGTACTCTTTCAGAGAAGCTCTGGCAAAAAGGAATTGGCAACGCACTGCGCGAATGGGACGGATGGGCACACGACTGGCCGTTCTGGCAGCAAATGATACAGCAGTATATTTCCGGCCATGACTAGGAATTTTTCAACAGAGGATAAGCGCCATGCCAGCCAAACAGACTGAGCCACTCAAAGTCGGGATTATTGTCGGACGCGAATGGTCGTGGCCGCCCGCATTTATGAACGAAGTCAACTTACGTGGTGAAGGCGTGGTTGCCGAGTATGTTCAGCTTGGTGGCACACGTATGGAAGAATTAGTGCCTTACCGGGTGATCGTGGATCGTATTTCACATGAGGTTCCATATTATCGTTCTTACTTGAAGTATGCTGCGCTGCAAGGGATAAAGGTGATCAATGATCCCTTTATGTGGACTGCAGATGACAAGTTCTTCGATGCAGCGCTGGCGACCAAATTAGGCGTTGCATCGCCAAAGACACTGGTGCTTCCCAACAAAGGATATATTCCGGGCATTGTACCGTCTGAAAGTTTACGCAATCTCATTTTCCCGATGGACTGGAACTGGATTGCCGACTATATAGGCATGCCCTGCATCCTAAAAGACGCACATGGCGGCGGCTGGCGCGATGTATATGT
>JACSRP010000100.1 GCA_014879665.1 Anaerolineae bacterium
CGTTATCTGCTTGATGAGGTGTGCTGCGTTGGTGTAGACTTGAGGATGATAACACGGCACCCAGTGAGTTTCGATGCAAAACCAGAAAGACCGGCAGGCTGTCCCTTCGTCGCTGTACGATGAATCCTATTTTCGTACCGCCTGCGAAGGCTATGATGAATTTAACAGCAGCGAAGGCGAACAGCTTTCGCGGCGCTTATCCTCGGCATTCGCGCTGGCAAAGGTGGAAGCGGGGATGCGGATTCTCGATGTTGGCTGCGGGCGCGGCGAAATTTTGCGCCATGCAGCGGCACGTGGCGCAGATGCGTATGGCATGGATTATGCCGCCGTCGCGGTAGACCTTTCGCGTAAAGTTTTAGAAGGCATTGACGGCGCCGCCCCCGGCAAAACCTCGGTAGCACAGGCAGATGCGAAATTTTTGCCTTATCCCACCGCATCATTTGATCGGGTGCTGATGTTCGACGTGGTTGAGCATTTGTATCCGTGGGAACTAGATGAGGCGCTCAAAGAAGTACATCGCGTCTTAAAGCCGGACGGTATGTTCATCGTCCATACCGCCCCGAACGTGTGGTATGACAAATATGCTTATCCCTTCGTGCGAGCCTTCCGAACGGCGATTGGTCAGGGCGCAAATTACCCCAAAAACCCGCGTAATTTCCTCGTAGAAGTGAATGAGCATGTCCACGTGAACGAACAGTCCATGTGGAGCATGAAACGGGTGTTGAACAACGCCGGGTTTGAAGGCAAGGTTTGGCTGGAAAGCCCGCCGCAGCAGTGGAACAGCAGCATCATCGGGAAAATGCGACGGGTTGCATTTCATACCCCACCCCTGCGCTGGTTCTTCGAGCGCGAGGTTTTCGCAGTGGTGGCGAAGGCGTGAAATGGTGGTGCGTTAAAAACAAAATGTATTTGCCAACGGGGCAGGTTCAACCGGCGAACAATTGAGGAGATTGGTCACTTTAATCAATGCGTGACAAACGTTCTGTAGATGAACTGAGTATTGAAGAACTGGAGCAGATCCTTGCGATCAAAAAGCGCGAGGCGCGCCAGCAGGCCAAAGAGAAAATGCAGCGTCATGGGCGGGTGATTGAGCCTGAAACCGGGCTTCCCCCATCCGCGCCAGCATCTCCGGCATTAACGGTGCCTGCGCTGGAAGCGATGTTCCAGCAGTCGGAAACGGCAGAAATGCTGGTCGCGCCGATGCAGATGCCTGTTTTAGCCACGAGCGGCGCGGGGGCGCGGGGCGGCGAACTACAATTTGTGGATGCGCCGCCAAAATCACCCCAACGATCTTCTAAACGCCGCCGCCGCTGGTATGACTATTCGCTGCTAGCGGTTGAAGCGGCAGCAGTACTGGGCATCGTACTGATCGGCTTCAACCTGCTAACGGCGATTCACGGGCTGGAGCAAGAAACTGCCTCAGCGCAGGCGCTGGCCGAAGAACAACGGCGCGCCGGCATTCCCACGATTGCACCAACGCCAAGCTTACGCATGGAAAACTATGTTTTGCCCGGCGGCCATCAAATTTCAGACACCGGGCAAGTGTCCTTCAACTATGACGAAGTGCCTTCTAACTTACTGCCGCTGGTTCAAAGCCAATGGATGCAACCAGTAGTAGCACGCCCCCCGCAAACTGGCGAGACGGCGGTCATCCTCACCATTCCACGGCTGAATATCAGCCAGTCTATTGTGCAGGGTGTAGACTGGGAGGCGCTGAAACAGGGCGTCGGTCAGCTGGTTAACGGCACAAGCCCGGGCGATGATATAGGGAATGTGGTGCTTTCGGCACATAATGACGTGTATGGGCAGTTGTTCCAGCACATTGATCAGTTACAGCCGGGAGATACCTTTCAGATTCAAACCCAATCTACGACCTATACTTACGAGATCACAAGCTCGGAAATTGTAGATCCCGATGATGTAGGGGTGCTGGAAAACCACGGGGGCGCAACGGCGACGCTGATTTCCTGTTACCCGTACCGTGTGAATACCCATCGTTATATTGTTTATGCGAATAGGATTGCATAGTGCCATGGCTGATGAACCTATAAAGCGGCAAACCGCAACTGAACGCCGTTCAAAAAACAAAACTGCCAACCCGTTTTCGACCACTTCGGCCAGCCAGCGCCGCACCCAAAAACGGCTCACTGAAGGCAAAACGCCCGCTGCGAGCGGACATTCTACAGCGCACATTTCACAGGAACAGGTTGCCTATTTACTGGAACACCCTACCCGTGAAGTATCTACTGAAGAGATGCAGAAAGAATACGGATTCGTATTAACCGATATTCGCAATATGTTTATGGTGGCAGGCGGGCTTATCTTGCTGGAGATCATCCTCGCGCTGGTGCTGCCCAAGTAAATCGCTAATTGTTCTTGAGGTACGGCATTTGCTGTGCCACAACTTGCTTAATGCCTATGATCAATAAGACGCATACGCCCGGTTCGGCAATAGACTGGTCAGCCCTGCCGCTGTTTCAGGGGTTAGGCGGCGCTTCCATTGACAGGATTCAGGCCAGCGCCCGCCGCCGTACCTATGCTGCGGGAGAGTTTATCTTCCGTGAAGGCGATATGAGCGCCGGTTATTTTGTGTTGTCAGGCGGCATGGTGCGGCTGTACAGGGCAAACCCTGAAGGCCGCCTGCATACCCTGAGCCTGCTGCGCGCGCCCTCTGCATTTAATGAAGTGGCTGCGGTAGACGGTGAAACCAACCCCTTTAATGCGCTTTCGGTCACTGCGGTTGAGGCTTACGTGATCAGCCATGCCAATATGATCAACCTGATGGCTGGCGAACGCATCCTGATGAACAACGCGCTGCAAGCATTGGCGCATCTAAACCGTGACTATCTGGAACGCCTCGAAGATATGACCTTCCGCACGATTCCCTCGCGGTTGGCGAAACTGTTTTTGCATGAAAGCAGTTACAGCGATCAGTTTTGCGAAACCCCTTCACAGCTTACGCAGGAGGAGATGGCGGCCATTTTAGGGACGACTAGGGAAGTGGTGGGGCGAGCATTACGCGGGCTAATGAATGCCGGTCTGCTGAAGAAACACGGGCGTTATTTCTATATCGCCGATCCTGATGGTCTGGAAACGCTGGCCGAAACCAATGATTTGCCGCAAAATTTAACCTATGTGAAAACTCAAGAAACATGATGCGATCTTTCATAAATACTGCATTAAAATTCATCTTCAAATCCAACAAAAGTTCCAGAAATGTGGGTTATAAAGTGCTAGACTAGGATCAATCACAATTAAAGTCCGGCGATGTTGCTTGCAATATCGTGATGATCTTAAGCAAGGAGAACCTACAATGACCCATATTATCACCAGCCTATGTTTGCGTGACGGCGCCTGTGTTCAGGTATGCCCGGTAGAGTGCATCGTCCCCGGCCAGCCCGAAAACGAATGGCCGTGGTACTTTATTGACCCGGATACCTGCATTGACTGCGGCGCCTGCATTCCCGAATGCCCGTATGAAGCGATTTTCATTCAGGAAGAAGTGCCTGCCAGCTACACCATGGCGGCGGGGCAGAAGCGCATCCCGTTTGAAAGCAAAGTTGAAGAGACAGCATCCGGCGGCGAAGTATTCGATTTGACGCAGGATATTCAGCCGAACTATGATTTCTTCGCGAAGGGCCCCGGCTACGACGCACTCGGTTAGGCGCATATTTGCATAAGAAAAACGGATGCCTGCGCGCATCCGTTTTTGATTCAAGGCAGATGGGATGCTATCACCACCCTAGATATAGGTTATGGAAAACGTAACCCTGTTCGGCCAATGTTGGGAGAAGCTGGTGCAGCGCGGCTGTGGTTTGCGAGCGATCACCGCCGCCATCGTGCAGCAGCACAATCGCGCCGGGATGCGCCCCGGCCAGCACTTTGGACACGATCACATCAGTTCCCGGCATATCCCAATCCCACGGATCAATTGTCCACATCACTAGATCGTAGCCAAGATCGCGCGCCCAACCTTCGGTGTTATCGTCGGTGTAGCCATATGGCGGGCGCATCAGGTACATGCGGCCATCCAGTTTGAACATCTCGCCAGCAGCCGCCTGAACAATGTCATAGGTCTGATTCATCTCAGTCAAGAATAGATCATGCTCTATATCTCGCAGCGACGGGTGATTATAGGTGTGATTGCCGATGTAATGCCCGGCTTCCACTTCGGCGCGCAGAATATCAGGATTTGCTTTCACCTGCGCGCCCATCACGAAGAAGGTGGCGCTGGCATTATAGGCGGCTAAGGCCGCCAGTATAGCGGGCGTATCCTCAGCCGGGCCATCGTCAAAGGTGAAATACATGATCGGCTGGCCTGACGATGTATGCGCCGGGCGTTCGTCAATATTCGGGAATTTTGGTTCCATAATGATTCCTCCAAAAGTAGGGTTTTATCATGGCAACCAGCCGCAGAAATTACAAGAGCAGTGGATATAAAAAATAGGGTGGAGATCAAGGTTATCTCTACCCTATTTGCTGCTGCTATTTGACAATTTGGTTACGCTTGGGTGATGCCGAACTGCCCATAAAGGCCGCTGCTGTACACGTAAACGTAGGTCAGCGGTTCGCCTTCATCGTTAGGCGGGTTGGCGTTTGTCCACTCATAGAGAAAGCGCGCGTCGCTAATGCTGACGTTGACGCAGCCATGACTGCGACGATAACCAAAGCCATCATGCCAGTAGGTGCCATGCAGGCTGATGCCTCCATCGAAATACATCACCCAGGGAACATCTTGCAAAGCATAGGCTTGAGGCGAGCCAGCAGCGCCGCTCATGGGGTCCCGGACAGCGCGCGCCCATACTTCGAACAAGCCTTCGCGGGTATCCCAGTTCGGCAGCCCGGTGGCCACCAGCGTGGCAAATACGGGGGTATCGCCTTCGTAAGCGATCAGCGTTTGCTCATAAAGGTCAATGGCGATCCAGCGGCCGGATGCGCCTTCGGGGCGTTCAATCGGCTTAGCAATGGCGACCCAGCGCTGTTCTACCCACTGGTCAGTCCCGATCATGTACCACGAGATGCCATCCTGATCCTGTACCGAGGCAAACACGTTAAACCGGTCATACTTGAGCAGCAGCGGGTTATTTTCATAGTCCTGCGATCCGCCGGGTTCTGCCGCCGGATACAGGTTATACATCACCCAGCCAAACGGCTGTTCAAGGGAATTGAACAGCTGTACGCCGCGAAAATACGAGGCAGGATAATAGCTGATGTCGCTTTCACGCATCCACCCGCCACCCTGAATTTGTACCCAACCGGGGACGCTGGTGGTATCGGTGGCGATTACGAAATTGAAGCCATGTTCAATTTCACGAGCTACATTACCATCGGGCGCGTCAAACACTGGCGCGTTACCGTCAATGATCACATGCCAGTAGCTGTAACTAAAAATGGTTTGTTGATCTAAAGGCACCTGCACCACGCTTGGTTCGGGTTCGGAACGCATTACGCGAGTGCAATCGCGGTCTGGCCTAAGATTCGTTTCCTGAATATTAGCACATTCGAGATAGCCAACGGTGAAGTTATTGTCAATCAACAGGCTAGTTTCCGCAGCAGGTTCTGTATCCTGCGCGCCGGCAATTCCGGTAACGGACAGCAGCAGCAAACCTGCTAGCAAACCGATACGGATGAGGCGTCGTCTTTGTAACCAGTTCACGCGCGTCTCACTCCCACAACAATTACAATGCGTACATAAAAATGATGATGTCATCCAGTGAAGCTCCGGAAGTCTAGCATAATGCCGGAGAGAATTTTGGATGTGCTACCGACGATTTACCTACGGCACCTCCTAGCAACCCGTCAAATTTCTCAGCTTTCCCCGCGTGATATAATCCACGTTCTTCTTCTCTGTTCTTTGCGAGACGACCCTCTCATGTGCGGTATTTGCGGCGTGATTGAGCTTCAACACAGCGGGCGCGTTGATCCAGCTTTAATTCGCGGGATGACTGCGCGTATCGCCCACCGCGGCCCCGATGGTGACGGTTTCTATACTTCCCCAGATGGGCTGGCACATTTTGGGATGCGCCGCCTGAGCATTATTGACGTGGCGGGCAGTGACCAGCCCCTCTACAACGAAGATCGCTCTATCGCGCTGGTGTTCAACGGCGAAATTTACAACTATCGAGAACTGCGTGCCGATCTCGCGGCGCGTGGCCATAAGCTACATACCGAAGGTGACGGCGAAACACTGGCATATCTGTATGAGGGGGCTGGCGTGCCGGGCATGTTCGTAGGTTTGCGCGGCATGTACGCTTTCGCCCTGCACGATGCCGGGCGCAAACGCAGCGTGCTGGCAGTGGATCACATTGGCATGAAGCCGCTGTATCTATGGGAACATGATGGGCTGCTATCGTTCGCCAGTGAAGTCAAGTGTTTTCTGGCGAATCCGCAGTTTCAAGCCCGGCTGAACCTTGAAACGCTGGATGCTTATCTCTCATTCGGCTTCATGATCGGTGAGGCTACGCTGTTTGAAGGCGTGCGCCGGATCATGCCCGGTCATTTCGCGGTGATTGAGAACGGCGTAGTGCGGATTGAGCAGTACTGGCGTTTTGGCGAACATGCCCGTCATGACCTGCCGCATGATATTGAGCCGCTGCTGGAAGAGACGCGGGCGCGGCTGGAAGAATCGGTTCAGCTTCATTTACGCAGCGATGTGCCGCTGGGGCTGTTCCTGAGCGGCGGCGTGGACTCGGCAGCGATGCTGGCGCTGATGGCGAAAGCAGCGGGGGGCGATACCAGCGCGCGCGTTAAAACCTACACCGTAGGCTATGACACAAAAACGCGAGATAACGAGCTGTTACAGGCACGGCGCATCGCGGCGCATTTTGGCGCCGATCATCATGAACGGGTGATCAGCGCGGAGGACTGGTGGGCGGGGTTTGAGCGCTACGTTTATCATCATGACGAGCCAAACGCCAATGCCTCCGCAGTATCGCTGATGCTGCTTGCAGAAATGACGGCGCGTGATGTCAAAGTGGCACTGACGGGATTGGGCGGCGACGAGCTTTTTAGCGGCTATACGAATCATCACCGCCTGCCGCGCATCCTCGAAAGCCAACCCAATGCGTTCACACAGCTGGCCGCGGCGGGTATCGGCAAACTGGAGCCGCTGTATCCGGCCTTCAAACGCTACCGGATCATCGGCGCGCTGCCGAACTACTTACCGCCCCTGCGCCACCGCTGGATGGCACAGGATGAAGGCTTGCTGCGATCACAATCTTTCGATGGCATGGCCTTTTCAGATACGCTGCGCGATCAGCTTTATAATCCGGCGCTGAAGCAGGCGGCGGAAATAGGCTATAAGCGCAGCGCATTTGCTAAAATCATAGAGCGCAGCAGGCAGCCCGATTCTGCAAATATGGCGCAGGCGCTGGTGATCAACACGTGGCTGACCGGCAACGCATTGTTGAACTGCGACAAAGTGACGATGGCCTATTCACTAGAAGCGCGCGTGCCTTTTTTCGACCCTGCATTGATGGATTTTGCGGCGGGTGTGCCGCCAAAAATTCGCATGATCAGCAATAAATATGTGCTGCGCGAAGCAATGCGCCCGCTGCTGCCCGCATTTGCGTGGGAACGCCCGAAGCAGCCTTTCAGCACGCCGATTCTGGAATGGTTTCGCACATCGCTTAGCGAACGCATACAGGAACAGCTGTTAGACTCCGGCGCGGTCATTCGCGATTTATTCGAACCCGCGGCGCTGGAAAAACTGCTGCGCGAGCATTTCAGCGGGCGGGCGCCGCAGGTAGAGATGGTGTTTCGTCTGTTAACGCTGGAAACGTGGGCGAAGGTATTTTTATCCCAGTGATTCGCCAATTAAAAACGCAACAGGCCGCTCATAAAATGGCAGCCTGTCACAGAAGGGGAGAGAGGGTTTTTCGTTTCTGTTTTTCTTAGCTTCTATTGAAACAGAATAAGCTAAGCCTCTCTTAAACGCCACCTTAATGATTGATAAGCGCAGTAGGTGAGAGTCTAACTGCGCCTAGCTGTGCTGGAAAATGACCTCGAAAGTCAATTTACCGATCCGTAATTCATCCCCATGCCGAAGCACTCGAACTTCGTTGGGATGCAAGCGAACTTCATTGACGAAACTGCCATTGGCGCTGTCTAAATCGGCAATGGTGATGATCGCTTTGTTGGCTTCATAGCGTAAGGCGAGATGCGCCCGTGAGATACCCTGTTGAATGGCGTTAAAAGGCGTGAGATCTATATCGGGAGCAATAATCGATTCGGCTGCTGCGCGACCGATGATCAGCTCATGATCTAGTTCAACGGACTGCTTGCGAATGACTTGCAGCGTGTCTTTCATCAACAGCAGCAGCGCATAATCCGCACCAAAATAAGAAGTGTCAGGAAGGGCGTTAGAAGGATCAAGGCGAACGGTTTTATCCGATGGTTTCTTGCTCAACTGTATCGGCCAACCGCATTTCAAGCAGAACATTTCGCCAGCAGGATTTATCGTTTCGCAGTGGGCGCATTTCGCCTGAGCGCCAGCGCCGGATAAAGGCTTACTGGCTGATTGGCCCCCAAGCGGGCGAATGGCTGGTTTTGGCTGGTTCTGAGAGTCTTCCCATGCGCGAATACTTTTGACCAGTTCCGCACGCTGGGAGGGTGGTATCTTCTCTATATCCTGTTTCAATGAATTAAGCGCAGCAGAAGCGGTCACCTTCTGCTGGCGAAGCTGTGCGTATTTTTCCGTAAGCGCTGTAATTTCGGACATGTTCCATAGACATAAACAAGTTAAAGATAATGAATGATGAATATTGCCATTATGCAGGTAATACGCAACTAACTCTAAGGAATATAATATGAAAAGTTTGTGAACGCCGTTCAAAACCGAAACGCTGACCAGACTCAACGAAACAATTATCCTGTTGAGAATTTAGATTTCAGACAAAATACCGAATCGCTTCCACTCGAAACGCTTTGACATCCTTATATCGTTACGTTAAACTGCGAACACTTCCGCACAGGTAACCATTATTTTGGGCGGGATTATTTGTCCTTTTCAGTATTTTCTTTAGGGAGCGAAGCAATGAAACGTATTGTCTCCGCATTGGGAGTCGCAGCGATTCTCAGCTTGAGCGCCACTGCCGTAATGGCACAGGATGCGCCAACTGCGACCCCGCTGCCGAATCCTGTAGTGGGTGAAGTCACTCAACGCATTCTGGATCGTGGAAGCCTGATCTGCGGCGTGAATCAAGCGCTGCCGGGCTTTGGCGCACCGAATGATGCGGGTGAATTCGTCGGTTTTGACGTGGATTTCTGCCGCGCCGTTGCCGCCGCTATTCTGGGTGATGCAAGCGCAGTCACTTTCCGCCCGATCACCGCTGCCGAGCGCCAACCCGTATTGGCTTCCGGCGAAGTGGATATGATCGCCCGCAACACCACCGCCACCCTCACCCGCGATACTCTGTGGGGCGCAACCTTTGCTCCGACCACTTTCTATGACGGCCAGGGCATCATGGTCTTCACCGAGAGCGGCATCACCGAGATCGAAGGCCTTGAAGGCGGCACCATTTGCACCAACGCCGGCACCACCACCGAACAGAACATCACCGATGCGATGAGCAGCCGTGGCCTGGATTTTGAACTGCAAACGTTCCAGGATTTTGACGGTGTGATGGCCGCGTTCTTTGAAGATCGCTGCGACGCCGTGACCAGCGATGTTAGCGGTCTGGCTTCTCGCCGCGCAGTTTCCCCGGATCCGGGCGCGCTGCAAATTCTGGATATCGTCATCAGCAAGGAACCCCTCGGCCCGCTATCCCCCGAAAGCGACACGCAGTTTGCAGATGTCGTGCGCTGGGTGATTTTCGGCGTGATCGAAGCTGAAGAATACGGAATCACCAGCGAAAACCTGGGCGATTTCCTCGCCAGCGAAAACCCTGGTGTTCAGCGTCTGCTCGGCCTGAATAACACCACGCTGGGTTCGACCCTGAACCTGCCCAACGACTTCATGCAGGCTGTTATTGGCCAGGTGGGCAACTACGGGGAAATTTTTGACCGTAACCTTGGCCCTGACACCATTTTCGGCCTCAACCGCGGCGTGAATGCGCTGTGGCGCGACGGCGGCCTTCAGTACGCATGGCCGTTCCGTTAAAGAGAACGCAGTAAAAGATTATTAAAAATAAGGGCGGCCCGTGCCGCCCTTATTTTATTTCCGTTATACTGCCCTAAGTGCGCCTACGAAGCTACCAAGGTAGATCACCGGATCGACTTCAACGCTTGACAGCGTATTTTATCTATGCATTGCGCAGAGTAACGGAGAACTTTCATGAAACGATCAACTATCGTCACTTTCTCAAGTCTATGCCTGATCATCATTGCCTCTGTAATGCTGGTTCAGGTGGGCATGGCAGCATCAGGCGACGGTCGTATTAACGAGGTTGACCATCTCGGCGGATTGGCTGTCTATTGTGTTGATGCCCACATGAACCCGGCGAGCGCGTACAATGCTGGTGGTATTCGCGTCCTTGACGGAAACGGCGATGAAGTTTTATTTGTCACCCATGAAACTATCGTTGAGGTTGATATTCCTGAAACCAATACACTACTCGGCGAAGCCAACGCCGCCTATGGAACCCTCGCTTTATATCGTTTGACATCCGGCGAATTTCAGATCAACGGCGTAGATGAGTTCTCTAAGCTCTTCGAGTTCATCTGGCGTGAATGCACGCCGGTTCGTGCTGCACGCAGCGCACCGACGGCATATTCAACAGCAATTCCTTCAACGGCAATTCCGCCCACCGCAGTACCTACCACTACAGCACTGCCTGTTTAGGGCGAGTAACCACAGAATTATCATTTCACACAGGTTAAACTGGCAGGGTACTTTAACAGTACCCTGTTTATTTTTGCATTGTGCCGCCTTCTTCACTATTCTTTACAGGTCATGCGCTGGCATGATGCCCTTTCATCCCTTCGTCGGAGCAAGTTGGTTCAATGAACAGTGCCACTACGGCGCAAACGTCCCCCTCATTTTTTAAGCGTGCACGCGCGGTTATCACTGACCTGCGATTCATACGAATTGTCGGGCAGCTTGTTTTCTTCGCGCTGATCATCTTCGCGCTAACGCAGTTATGGAACAGCATGGTCACAGCGCTGACCGCCAACAACCTGACCCCCAATCTCACGTTTATGCAAAATCGCGCTGGCTTCGAGATTGGCGGGGCGCAAGGCTATACACCTGATAACACCTACTGGGATGCCTTCGTTGTCGGGTTGAAGAATACGCTGTCCATTATCGTCTTTGGCCTGCTAGGGACGACCATACTGGGCATTCTGGCTGGCGTCTTTTTGCTCAGCGGCAACTGGCTGCTGCGGAATATCACCCGCTTTTTTGTGGAAATTCTGCGTAATACGCCGCTGCTAGTGCAGATTTTTATCATGTTTTTCGTAGTGGTGCTCTCGCTGCCACCTTTGAGGGACAGTTTCGCAGTTCCCCGCGATGGCATCACGATCATTTCATATACAGTGATTGCTTACGTCATAACCGCAGTTGTGCTGTGGTTCGTCTTACGAAAGGCCAGCCCCGCGCGCAAAACATTTGGTTGGACTGCACTGGCCGCAGCAATTATCGTGATCACGCTGGCATTCTGGATGGCAAGCGCACAACCTGCCGCATGGGGCAATCTGTACGGCGCTGGCAGCTTAGGGGATATTCGCTTCTGGATATTCATTGGCCTATGCGCCGGGGCGGCAGTTCTGGGACTGTTTATCCCCGCAAAATTCCGGCCATCCCTGTGGGGAGCAGTCACCGGCGTACTCATTGGCGGGCTATTGTTCTATTTCGGCGCGATCCCGGCGAGTGGTTTGCGATTGGAACTTTCTCCGGTGATCTACCTGAATAACCGCGGGCTGGTCTATCCAGAGGTTTACGCCACCAGCCGCTTTGCCGAATGGTTCGCTTTCGTCGCGCTCGGTTTCGGGTTTGGCATCGCTTTATTCTATTACCTGCGACGGCTGACCGAAACGACAGGCAAACCCTATCCCCGCCTGCGATATGCGGTGCTGGTCTTTCTGGCCTTCACGATTGTGGGCTGGCTGGTGGTTTCCGGTGAGCCAGCGCCCCGTAACCCGCTGGTAGAGCAGGATGGCGCGCTGGTGGGCATGCCAGTTCAGCAGGCGCTTGATGAACAACTGATTACCCGCGAAGAATCGCTGCAATATAGCACGACGCCGATTGAAGTCGTGCTGCCTGAACGCCGGGGGCTGCGTTTTGGCAGCGGTCAAACTATATCACCGGAATATTCAGCGCTGCTGCTGGCGCTGGTGGTGTATACGGCCGCCTTCATCGCTGAAATTGTGCGGGCAGGCATTCTCGCTGTCCCGCGCGGCCAACTGGAAGCGGCACGCGCACTGGGACTGAGCTATTCGCAGCTTTTGCGTATGGTGATTCTGCCGCAAGCGCTGAGGGTGATTATTCCACCGCTTACCAATCAGTATCTTAACCTCGCCAAAAATTCGAGCCTTGCTATCGCGATTTCGTTTGCCGACGTTTATCAGGTGATGAACACGGTGGGCAACCAGAGCGGGCAAAGCGTGACAGCAATCACCATCGTTATGGTGACTTATCTGATCATCAGCCTGATCATTTCATTCGGGATGAACTGGGTCAATAGTCGTTTTCAACTGGTGACACGTTGAGGAAAATGTAGATGGCAACCACCAGAGACCCACGACCAAATTTGCTTTATGACGAACCACCCGTAAAGCCTCCACCCCTGCTGGTGGCTGGCCCGCTGCATTGGATGCGGGAAAACCTGTTCAAGTCTACGTTCGATACGATCTTGACGATTGTTGCGGGAATCGGGCTGCTGGCGCTGATCGCGGGTTTTCTAGGTTGGGCGATCACACAGGCTAACTGGCTGGTGATCACTCGCAATTTCCGGCTTTTCATGGTCGGGCTATTTCCAGTTGATGAAATGTGGCGGGTGAATCTCGGGGTGCTGATTTCAGCATTCAGCATCGGTTTCACCACTTACGCTTTCATCCGCATCAAGTGGCGTACGGTCATCGCCGCTGCTGCCGCGCTGATCGTGATGGCCGCTATTGTGCCGCTGACCTATATGATTTTTCCGCCAACGGCCACTTATATGGCGGTTGGAGAAACAACCATACAGAGCGGCACGGCCGCTGAGCAGCCGCAAACACAGATCGCCTTTCTGGGGCGAACCGGAGATGTTATCCGGGTGGTTTATGCGCCAGAGGGTTCCAGCGATGAGGGGCTAACGAGCTTGCAGGGCTTTGCGGATCGTGCTTCTGGCGCACTATTCAATAACGCGCTCAACCGCTTTGCCACCCAGAACCGCATCGCAGATCTTCAAGCACAGCTTGCCGGAGATATGCTCACCGATGAACAGCGTATCAGCACGCAGGAAACGCTGGATGGCCTGAGCGTGCCAGATGCCATCAGCCAAACTTATATGCTGAATCAGCCGCCAATCATCATCTCAATTCTGGATGGCTCGACCTTAGAACCCCTCGCCACCGGGGAACTTAGCCCCGAACAGACGGCTGCCGCTGGCGGGCTGGACGCTGAGGGCAATCCAATTCTGCCCCCTGTATTTGAATTTACACTGCCTGCCGACGGCTGGTATGTGCTGGATAAGCGCGTCCCTGAAGGCGTTGAAGCGACCGCCGTCATCAGCGTTCTGGGCCTCTCGCCGATTATGGAACGCAACCTGACCAATGCGAATGAATATATCCGGCTTAGCGACGAGTTTAAGATTGTCGATCAACGGCCTGAGGTAAATGACCGCGAACTACCATTCGTTTCGGTGACTGATAATACTTACCGCGGCGCCAAAACCTTTGGCGATTTTATGCGCTTATACGGCGCGCCAATGCTGGAGATTCTGCTGCGTGGGCTAATTCCAGCGGCGATTGCTGCCGGTATCGGCGGCCTTGCAGCGATGGGCTTAGTGCGGTCACGCCCGAAACCGCCCCGCAATCAGTCAGAAACTGCCGCCGCGCGGGCCGTGATTTTCCCATTGTGGGCGCTAACGCTGACATTGTTCTTCATCCTGCTGTATGGCGTGCGCGGGCTTTCGCCGCTGGAATTAGGGAACCTACTCGCGGGTTTTGTATGGGTCGGCTGGATGTTTTTTGCCGGCGTGAACATACGGCATGCGTGGGGCAAACCGCTGCTGGCGCTGATCATGGTATTGGGTATCGCTCAATTCGCGTTGGCGCAAAACCTGACTCCTGAACGCGCAATTGACTATATCGGCGATCTTGGCGCGAATGGAAGCCGGCTGTCCGGAGCATTATTTAACGTCGCAATCTGGCTGCTGGTTGGTTATTTCGCCGCGCGTCAGGGTGCTGCACGGGGGGGGCAATTCACAGCGCGCCAAGGCGTATTAGGCATTCTGGTCACCGCGGGGCTGTGGATCGCCACGCTGGTGCTGCCGGCGCTGATCATCAACATTCTGCTGGCAAACGATCAGATCAGCCCATCTCAAGCGAATAATCTACTGCCGGTGGTGGATACGCGGCGTTGGGGCGGCCTGCTGCTGACCATGGCGCTCACGGTCACGGCAATTCTTGCCTCGTTCCCGCTGGGAATTATGCTAGCCCTGGGGCGGCGCAGCAGCCTGCCGCTGGTCAAAGGCGTGTGTACCGTTTACATTGAGCTGGTGCGCGGCGTCCCATTGATCACCGTGCTGTTTATGGCGCAGCTTCTGGTGCCGCTGTTGAATCCATCGCTGGCAACCGTCGAAAATGTGATCCGCGCTATGATCGGCTTAACCCTATTTTCAGCCGCATACCTCGCCGAGAACGTGCGCGGCGGGCTGCAATCCCTGCCGCCCGGTCAGGAAGAAGCCGCGCGAGCATTAGGGCTTAGCAGCCTACAAATTACCCTGCTAGTCACCCTACCGCAAGCCTTACGCGCGGTGATTCCGGCGCTGGTTGGGCAGTGCATCGCGCTGTTCAAAGACACCTCGCTGGTGGCGCTGGTCGGCTTACTCGATCTGACCGGTATCGCCAAGTCGGTCACTGCGCAGCCCGAATTTGTAGGCTTGCAATCAGAGGCCTATATCTTCATTTCAGTTGTCTACTTTATTTTTAGTTATGTGATGGCGTATATCAGCCGCCGCATTGAAGCCAGCGGGTCAGGCGCCGTACGCAGGTTCGGATGAGCGATGACAGAAGAAAAGAATAATCCAGCAGGCGTTGAAATCAGTGCCGAGCCGATCATCATCTGTGACAGGGTGAATAAGTGGTTCGGCGAATACCATGTTTTGCGTGACATCAGCATCACCGTTGCGCCGCAGGAAGTGGTGGTAGTCATCGGGCCGTCAGGCTCCGGCAAATCAACCTTCATTCGCTGTATCAACCGTTTGGAAGAGCATCAAGAAGGCGAAATTATCGTTGATGGTATTGCCATGGGGCATGATATTCGCAATATTGCCGCAATCCGCCGCGAAATTGGCATGGTCTTTCAGCAGTTCAACCTGTTTCCACATTTGACGGTTCTGCAAAATGTCATGTTAGCGCCAACCAATGTACGCCGCTGGTCAAAAGAGAAAGCGGAAGCCAAAGCCCGCGAACTGCTGGAGCGCGTGGGTATTCCGGAGCAGGCGGAAAAATATCCCGGCCAGCTTTCGGGCGGCCAGCAGCAGCGCGTAGCTATTGCCCGCGCGCTGGCGATGGAACCGAAAATCATGCTGTTTGATGAGCCAACGTCAGCGCTCGATCCCGAAATGATCAAAGAAGTGCTGGACGTAATGCAAGAATTGGCGAAAAGCGGCATGACCATGGTCGTCGTGACTCACGAAATGGGCTTTGCCCGCGAAGTGGCCGACAGGGTGCTGTTTTTCGATCAGGGACGGCTTGTGGAAAGCGGCACACCAGATTCACTATTCGATAACCCGCAGCATCCACGCACAAAGATGTTTTTGAGCCAGATTTTGTAGTCAGCAGCAAGGTTTATTGGCAGCGGGACGCGCCCCGGCGCGTCTGCTGCGTAAAAATATCCATTTCACCTTGCCCGCCCACCCCTCAAAACCCGCCGTGCTGCGCAACAAACGCCATCACTTCGTCTATCCCCGGCATCGCATTGGCACAACCTTGGCGGGTGACGACAATCGCGCCGGTAGCATTCCCCATGCGCGCTGCCTTCGCCCATCCCCAGCCGCTCAAGTAGCCGTAGATGAATCCGCTGGCAAAGGCGTCACCCGCCCCAAGCGTATTTAAGACCTGTATTCTGAACGGCGCAGCATCGTAAATTTCGCCGGAGGTAGTGTATACACGGCTGCCATCTGCGCCTAGTTTGTAGACAACTGCCTTGCGAACGCCCTTCAGCAGCCTATCAACGCCGGCTTCCCCACTTGAGGCGCCGGTGGCCGCCATAATCTCTTCTTCAGTGCCAATCGCAACATCGCACAGTGGCAGCGCATTACGAATGGTAACGCCAAAAGCGCGCACATCCGGCCACGCGGTCACGCGATAATCAATATCCAGCACAACGGCTGCGCCAGCTTCGCCGGCAGTTTCGGCAGCGAACAAAGTCGCCGCGCGGCTGGGGTCTTTCGAAAGGCCAGTGCCGCTAATCAACAGCAAGCGCGTATCTCTGATCGGCGCTGCCAGCACATCATCAATATTAAGTTCGATATCCGCGCAGTTATCACGATAAAAGGTGATCGGGAATTTATCGGGCGGCTGAATGCCGAGCAGAACGGCGCTGGTACGATGCCCGCTTTTGGTGGGAATAAAACGAGTTTCAACACCTTCACGGTTTAGAAAATGCAGAATCAGCTTGCCAACATGATCATCACCGATGCCAGTAAGCAGGGCGCTCTTTACGCCCAATCGCCTTGTTCCAACACTAATATTGGTCGGGCAGCCTCCGACCAGCGCGGCGAAACTGCTTATTTCCTCAAATGGAGCGCCAATATCGTTGGAATACAAGTCTATTGAACTGCGCCCCATGCTCAAGACATCATATGTCGGCATCCGCAAAAGCCCTTCGATTACTCGCAGAATATTAGTGGAATTGTGCCATTAAATGCATTTTTAAGCGCGCGTAAATTCAACCGCATTCGCCAGGATTCGCTGCTGCAAACGCCACAAACGCAATAAAATCTGTGCCCGGCGTCCCCGACCAGAAATTGCATAGCCTGCGAAACGCCCCGACAATTCATTCAACGCGGCCTGTGATGCCGGCGGATTTACAGGTGATTCTTTGCCCGGTTTCATGCCTGCATCAAGCAGCGCCTTGAGCCATTGCTCGCAAGTGTAATCCCAACTGAATAAGTTCACACGGGCGCGGCCTGCGGCAATTAAAGCCCCCCGTCGCTCATTTAGCTCAAGCGCTGCCCGCGCCCACGCCGCAGGATCATCCGAGTCTACATAAAGTACGGCGTCACCAACCACCTCAGGAATAGCTGTAACCGGCGCACAGATGACCGGGCAGCCTGCCTGCATCGCTTCGAGAAGTGGCATTCCGAAACCCTCATACTCGCTGGTGAAGACCATCGCCGCTGCGCCGCGATAAAGCGCGGCAAGCTGCGAATCGCTTACATATCCCAAATGCCGAACACTGTTTTCCGGCAGATTGAGTGATTTGATCAAATCGTCAAACCGGTTTTGAAACTGGCGATTATCTCCCGTCAGAACTAATTGCAGTGATGAATCGTCCAGACGCGCCGCAGCGAAAGCGCGCAGCAGCAGTTCATGCCGCTTGTGCGGCCACAGATTGGCAGGATAAAGCCAGTACCGCCCTGACGGCACAAGGCTGTCGTCAGGCTGCGCGGTTGACTTACCTCCAAGGGGGGCGATGACTACCCGTTCTTCTGCAAGCTGTAAATGCCGCTGCAAACTTTCGGCGGCAAACCGCGAAATAGTCACTACCCGATCAACCCCGCGCAGATTCTCGTAGATCTGCCTGCGGCTCAACCTCTCGGCGCTGCTGAAGTAATCGGGGCGATCAAGGGCGAGCGTATCTGGCATTCCGGCAATATGCTTTATGCCGTTGTTCGCTGAAAAGGGATCCATGCCAAACAGCGGGCTTACGACAAGCCGCGGCGAAAGCGCACGTTTAATCTGTGCGATCTGAAGCGGGATTCGCTTCGGCAACGGAACGATTGGCACAATGGCAGCGGGCATTCCTAACCACTGTTCAAACTGCGGTGCAAATTCTGAATTCACCACGAATACGGGGCGAACGCCCGGCTGCTTTAGCAGCAAACGCGCCACGTGAAAACCGATGCGGCTGGTGCCGCCGTTAGACGAGGGATTCAGATGGGTAAAATTGACGAGGATCGTTTGCGGCATATTTAGATAAAATCAATAAAATTTCGATGTATGCTGCTTAACCATACGGCCATTCACTTTAGCAGCAAAAGCACAAAGCGTACGATACAGTTTAGCTGATTTATTCGATAAGGCTAGATTCACGAGAATGGATCATGATATCCAGCGCAAAACCGATCATAACATACGAAGAAGAGCAGCAGCAGTGGCGCCACAAAATGGAGGCGTCCCTTGGCAGTAAGGATGGTTGGCTAACGGTTGTCGGGCTGGAATGGCTGAAACAGGGCGAAAACATCGTCGGCAGCGGATTAAATGCTGATGTAAAACTGCCCCCTAACAGCGCACCGGAACTGGTGGGCATGATTGATTTTGATGGGCAAAGAACGTCATTTCGGGCTTTGACTGAAGAGCGCATCACGTTTAATGGCGAGTCTGGCATACCAGCATCTTTACAGGACGACTCTACAGAAGATGGCCCTACCTTGATTCAGGTTCGAAGTGTGACCTTTTTCATGATTCATCGAGGGGCGCAGGTTGGCATACGCATTAAGGATACAAACAGCCTCGCGCTTCAGAATTTTACAGGGCGACACTGGTTTCCTGTGAATATAGATTATCAGGTGCTAGCGAAGTTCACGGCTCACGATAAAAACAAGCCGATGTCTATCGAAAATTCAATCGGAACGCTCACCACGATTTCCAATCCCGGCACTGTAGAATTTGATTTACACGGAGAACGCTGCGTACTGGAGGCATTTCAGGAAACACCGGATCAACTGTGGCTGATGTTCCGCGACAGCACCAGCGGGGACACGACTTATCCGGCAGCGCGCTACCTGAAAGTGCCGTTTAGCGGCGGCGCAGAACTAACACTCGATTTCAATCAGGCATATCACCCGCCCTGCGCGTTCACAGACTTTGCCACCTGCCCGTTTCCCCCGCGCCAGAACTGGTTACCGGTGGCCATTCAGGCTGGAGAGCGATTGTGAAGACGCGCAGTTCATCGCTGAAAACCTGGTGGTCATTCGATAAGATCGAGTAACTGGCTTAGCTTGCTGATCTGGTATGTTATGCGCATCCCATCCGGCTGCGTCTCGCCGGAAGGATTAAACCAGCAGGTATCAATTCCATAATTTGCGCCGCCCAGAATATCAGCGCTTAGACTATCTCCGATGATGAGAATTTCGTCTTTTGCCGGGTTTCCGGAACGAGCAGATGCCGCCTCGAAAAACTCAGTTTTGGGCTTTGCCGCGCCAACTTCTTCGGAGATAACCAGTTCAGAAATAAAATCATGTATCGCTGAATGTGCCATGCGCCCCTGCTGAACCATTTGTAAGCCATTGGTGACGATAGCGATACGCGATTTTCGGTGTGCCTCACGCAGCATTTCGTAAGCGCCCTCTATTAAGTCTCCACAGAGGGCCAACTGTTGTAAATAGTGGGCGCTGATCTGGCTGGCAGAATATTCAACTTGAAGCGCACTTAACAGCAGTTCAAAACGCCGCACTTGCAATATCGCCGGCGTAATTTCCTGCCGCTCCAGCGAATGCCATAACTGCTGGTTATATTCCTTATAGAGAGCCACATACTCCGGTTTGAAGGGGGTATTGATCAGCCCGAATACATGTTGAAGCGCGAGCATTTCCGCGCGGTTGAAGTCGAATAACGTACCGTCAGCATCGAACCACAGCCACGCATAGTGCTTCTTCATATATATTCCTGAAATTGCTGATATTCCCGGCGTTTCTTCGGTGATTATTTACTGAACTGTTTGAAACGGCACTTCACTGATGCTGATCTAGCGAATGCAGCCTTTTCAGGTGCTATTGTCCGTCAAATTGTTTGAAAAATCTAATGACTCTTAAAAACAGTCTCTTCGGTCAGCAAATGACGCTTTTTAAGGGAAACTTCCGGCTAAGCTCCTGAAAAAAATTTACTAAATTACTTTTTAGGCTTACCTATAGAAATATACAGTTAAGGGAAGATTCCAGCAAAATTCGACTGGCTCTTACAAAATTTATGACAACAATCCCAAGCAAAGTTTTGACAAAGTATGAACTTGTTGCAAAATAATGGTTAGAAGACACTAACCAAAATGACCAGTGTTCAGTCAGTAGGGGGGGATCTTGCTGCCTGTATTCAAAGTGATGTGTCTCTGTACAGAAGTTACAGGTTACAATTTCAATCATTGAAGACATATTTTTGTGCAGGGAGGCTCCCATGAAAAAGCACCAGATCGCGGTGATCATCGCCATGCTGGCAATGCTGTTCGTGGTTACAACATCTGTCTCGGCGCAAGCCAGCGGACAAGCATTTCACACGGTGGCTCGCGGGGAAACGCTGAATAGCATTGCCAGACTTTATGGTTTGAGCGTTCAGGTGATTGCTTCAGCCAACGGGATCAACAACCCAAACCGAATTTATGCCGGGCAGGTGCTGCGCATACCCCCACTCTCACAGCCTATACCACCGCAGCCCCCACAACCGCCGCCCTCCGGCAATATCACTTATGTGGTTCAGCGCGGGGATACGCTGGCGGGGATTGCCCGCCGCTTCAATACGACAGCACAGGCCATTTCCGCTGCGAACAATATTGCTAATCCGAACCGAATTTATGCCGGGCAGGTGCTGGTTATTCCGCGCCAACCCGTTATTCACACCCATGTTGTGCAGCGCGGGGATAACCTGACCGCGCTTGCGCTGCGCTTTGGAACCACCGTAAATGCAATTTTGTCGCACAATAATATTGCACATCCAAGTTTAATATTTCCGGGACAGGTGCTTTTAATCCCGGTGTATTGGTAATCAGGTATCGCTGAAACGGGCTGCGTCTATCTACAAAGGAGACATAACATATGCGACGTATTCTTGTCTTAGTTTGCGCGCTGCTGATGCTAGCAGTGGTGCCGCTTGTAGCCGTGAGCGCCAGCCCGTCAGCGCAACAGCAAACTCATGTGGTGCAGTGGGGCGACACCCTATTTCGCATCGCAGTTCGCTATAACACGACGGTTGCGGCGCTGTCCCAGGCCAATAATATCGCAAATCCCAACTTGATTTTCGCAGGCCAAACGCTGATTATTCCCAGCGGCCCCCCGCCAGCGCCACAGCCTTCACCAACGCCCGGCGCATGCGGCACCACTGAATACATCGTTGCGCCCGGCGACTTTCTTGCAGCTATCGCCCGCCGCTTCAACACCACGACTGCGGCAATTGTTCAGGCCAATAACATCGCAAACCCGAATCTAATCTTCCCGGGGCAGCGATTGATTATCCCGACCTGCCCAACTGGCCCGGTTCAGCCAACCGCGGTTCCGCCCACAGGCGTACCGCCAACGACTGTTCCGCCTACCGCGCCGCCCACTCAGACCACTTATATTGTGCAGCCCGGCGACACACTGAACAGCATCGCCCGCCGCTTCAACACGACGACTGCGGCCATCGCTCAGGCGAACGGCATCGTGAACCCGAACCTGATCTTCGTCGGCCAGCGGTTGATCATTCCCGGTGGTACCGGCCCCGCGCCTACCGCACAGCCCACTGTGCCCGGCCAACCGACAGCTATTCCGCCAACTGCAGGCCCGCCGCCCGGTGGCGTCGGCTTTGAGCTAGGTGGTCAGGTTGCCAGTTTCGCCCATCCTAATTTAATGCAGTCAGCTGGCATGACCTGGGCAAAGATTCAGGTACGCCACAATCGCGGCGACAACCCTAGCACCGCACAGGGCGCAATTGACGCCGCCCGAAGCCGCGGCTTCCGCGTGCTGCTGAGCATCATCGGCAACCGCGACCAACTTGGCGCCGATCTAAACGGTTACATCGCTGATTTCGCGAACTATCTCGGCGGCGTAGCAGCGCTGGGGCCAGATGCGATTGAAGTTTGGAACGAGCAGAATATTGACCGTGAGTGGCCTGCGGGGCGCATCAATCCGGCGACCTATACGCAAATGCTGGCGGCATCCTTCAACGCCATCAAGAGCCGCAACGCCAACGTGCTGGTCATCAGCGGCGCCCCCGCACCCACCGGCTTCTTTGGCGGCCAATGCACGGCCAATGGCTGCGACGATGACGCTTTCATTCGCGGCATGGCGCAGGCAGGCGCTGGCAACTTTGCAGATTGCATCGGCATTCACTATAACGAAGGCGTGGTTCCGCCTACCGCAACCAGCGGCGATCCACGCGGCAACCCGAATCACTACACCCGCTATTTCCCGACCATGGTGAACCTGTATGCCAGCGTCTTCCCGAACAAGATGCTGTGTTTCACCGAGCTTGGCTATCTGACCGGTGAAGGCCTTGGCCCGCTGCCGCCCGCATTTGCATGGGCAGCCAATACCACCGTTCAGCAGCAGGCCGAATGGCTGGCACAGGCCGCATCGCTTTCCCGGCAAACCGGCCGCATCCGCATGATGATCGTCTTCAACGTGGACTTCACGGTATGGGGCGATGATCCGCAAGCCGGTTTCGCAATTGTGCGCCCCGGAGGCCAATGCGTTGCCTGCCTCACGCTTGGCGGCGTGATGGGGACGTAGCGCACAAAACGCTGATCTCTTTAGGGGCGGGGTCTTTTCCCTGCCCCAACTACTGAAAAACAGGCGCGGCGATCACACGTTCCGCCTGTTTTTTTATTCAGCAGGCGAACAGCGCATGCCAGCATCATTCAAGCCGCCACAACGCGAAAACTGACCGGATCGGATATAATAGACCCTCTGCAAAAAGACCAACTAGAGCCGTTGAGGTGATCTATGACCGGGAAACAGGATGAGCTTCAGGCAGTAGACAGCCTGAGCGCGAATGAATTTTCAGTCGAGATTGATGGTGAAACAGTGCCGGGTGTTTTTCGCGTATCCGGGCTGGCGGCATTCAAGCTGGAAGTAAAGCCATCTTTGCGAAAGCTGGTACGTGACCCGATCCGGCTGTTCAAAATGGTGCAGCACAATCCTGAGCTGTCGTTCAACCGCTGGCTGCGAGAAACAATAGAAGCCAAAGATGACATCGTTCGCCCGGCGCGCATCCTTGAAATTATCGCGACCGATGACGGCGTGGAATCGCGGCGCTGGCGACTCAAAGGAGCATGGATCAGCGAAGTGACCTACTCTGACTTTGACAGCAGTTCTGGCGAGCTGGTACAGGAAACCCTGTTGATCCAGTACGACGATATTGAAACCATCTGGCCGGCAGCGAAGAGTCTGGCATCCACTTAAGATGACAAAACTTGACGATAACCACTTACAATCGCTGATTGACGCGGCGATTCAGGCGACTAAAAACGCCTATATTCCGTATTCACATTATCCGGTGGGCGCGGCGCTGCAGGCTTCTGATGGGCAAATTTTTACGGGATGCAATATTGAAAATGCATCCTACCCCGCTAGCATTTGCGCTGAACGCACCGCGCTAGTCAAGGCCGTGAGCGAAGGCGTTCGCAGTTTTAGCAATCTGGTCGTCGCTACCCGCGACGGCGGCAGCCCATGCGGCATTTGCAGGCAGATGCTGTCTGAATTTGGCGTAAATGTACGGGTGCTGCTGGTCACGCTAGAAGGCAACATCATCCACGATACCACGCTAGCGGTGCTTCTGCCCCTCAATTTCACCAGCGATAGTTTAGATATGTCCACCAACGATGGCACGCGCTGAACGTTCATTTAAGACTGCGGCAATCATTCTGAAACGCCGTGACTTTGGCGAGGCGGATCGGCTGCTTACCATTCTGACGCCAGCGCACGGCAAGCAGGATGTGATCGCCAAGGGCGCGCGCAAACTGACCAGCCAGAAAATGGGACATGTTGAGCTATTCACCTGTGCCGAGATGCTGATTCATACTGGGCGCGATCTTGGTGTCGTTGCTCAGGCCGAGATGATCATGCCCTTCAATGCACTGCGCGAAGACCTAACGCGGGGCGCATATGCCGCTTACTGCGTCGAACTGGTTGACCGCTTCACGGGCGATGGCGAAGATGACACCAACCGCCTATTCAATTTGACCCGCGAAACGCTGGAGCGCATTGATCAAGAAGCTGACCCCCGCTTAGCGGTGCGCTTTTTTGAAGTGCATTTGCTGGATGTATCCGGCTTTCGCCCGGAATTACAGTTTTGCGCTGCCAGCAGAGAACCGCTGCTGCCGCAGGATCAAGTATTCAGCTACAGCGAAGGCGGCGTCATTTGCCCGCAGCACGCGCCTGCCTATGCAGGGGCGACAGTACCCATGCCCATGCAAACGCTGAAACTGCTGCGTATGCTTCAGCGCAGCCGCTACGACAGCATTCGCGAAACCGGGTTTCCTAACGGGCTGATTGATGATGCCGAGCGCCTGATGAACGGCTATCTCACCTATTTGCTGGAGCGCCGCCTCCAGAGCGTGGAATTTTTGCGCCGCTTGCGCCGTGAAGGAATCAGCATCACCTCTAGCAGGCCATCTCCGAACACCGGTTCACAGTAATTCATATTCTCCATGTGCTACAATCCAGCGCTGCTTTATCAACATCGAAAGACGATATGAGTGTGGGAAACACCAGTCCTTCTGCTGAACCGCCGAAAAAACAGCCGACAAGCGAAGAGCGAGTCGCTAATTTAAGGGAAGGCTTGCAGCGTGCCTTAAATGATCGTGATCCCAAAGCGACACTTGAGGTCACGCAGGCCATTAAGCAGGATCCAGTTACATATACTGCGCTGCTGCCCGATCTTGAGGAAGCGCTAAAGCATGAGCCAGATGCGCTGTATGCCATTGCCCGCGCGCACCTAAACGCAGATCCGGCTCTAGTAGATGAAACATGGCAAAACTGGCTGCATCGCTCTGCAAACGAAGCGCTCAAAGTTGCAATTGATGAAGGCGATCCAGTAACCATCCTCAACTGGCTCACGCTTATCTCACGTGAACCTCCTCAATTCAAGCTAGGGGATATTCTGCGCGAAGGTATTACAGCAGCCACCCCCCGCGCCTATGACAATGCGGCGCTGGCACAGGGCATTTTTCAAGTCTTAAGCAAGCGCGATTTGCAGGGTTTTAAAGCCGCGCTGAATGACGATGCCCTTTTCGGCGCGCTAACCAGCGAGATGATTAGCAGCCTGATGGTGCTCATTTTGAAAGAACACCGGGATGAACAGTTCCCGACGCTGGTTAAGCGCCTTTCAGGGCGCAGCGGCCGCATGGAGCTGTTGGTTTCGGCGTTTCAGCGCAGCGGGCGACCCGCAGGCGACATCCTTGCCCTCTCCGCTGTACTCACAACGCTGGGCGAGTTAACGCCGCAGCAGCTTCTGGATCTCGATCTCGCATTGATTGACGCGCGCGGCTGGTCAGCAGAAATGCTGCCACTCATGGCGCAGACAGCACAGCTTATGCAAACGCCAGAGCTGCACGTTAACGGTATCATCCCCTGGAAAATGCTTGAGGTCGCGGAGAAACAGCGGGATGAGCAGATCATCAGAGGCGCGGCACGGCGGATCATGCAGCATCTGGAACGGCTTGAAGATGACGAAACCTTCGTTGAAGAATTTAGTCAGTTAGCCCGGATTCTAAGTTGGAGCGCCGCCGCTGAAGCCAGCGTTCGGGGCTGGTGGCGCACACAGGCGCACAAACTGAGCACCCCGAAGCTAAACAAGTTGGATCGGTTAATGGAGCCGCATCGCAGTTTAGAAGAGATGCGCGCAAGCCTACGCAGTATCCTTTCTATCCGCCGAATGTTCGCCCGTAAGTCTTTAGAAGAGTTTTCCAGCAGCATCGCGCTGGCCCATTCCGTGTTGCAAACGTTGGCTGAAGCCTACAGCGGCAGCCGCCGTAATGCAGAGTATGATGTTGAGGCGCTGCGTGCCGAGCTGGATAATTTTCTCGAGGAAGCATCACCAGACACCATTAAACTTCTGTCCAATAACCTGCGCGCATTGGCGGCATTGATCGGTGAGCTTGGCGACGAACGAACCAAAACTTCAATTATGCGCCGGGCAGATGATGTAGATCATCAGCTTGCATCCGGGGAATTGCAGCCGCACGGCGCAGTTGACGCGCTCAAATGGATTGCTGGCTTTCTTGACGGCAGCCAGAATAAAGATTAAGGCTTATTCCCCGATGCATTCGCTAAAATCAATTATCAAGGGATATCACCAATAGGCATACGCCTTCAAGAGTGATAGGGTGAACCGTTGCTCACTATGGATAAAGTTTCCAGCGATATAACCGTCAAAGTAGATGATCGTGTGCGCCTGCTGTCCAGCTTGCTGGCTGCAACCCGTTTTCCTGAAGATGAATGGAAACGTAACCCCCACGGATCCCATCTGCATGCGCGCGCAACCCGCAAACGCCTTGCCCAATTCAACGAGCACCCATCAGCAGTGACGCTTCAAGCACAACTTGAGCAGCAAATTTCGCTGGAGTCTCTGTTTACGGCTTTTCTCAATCTAGAGCTTGCCGATTTCAGCTTCCATGATGCCAGCATTTTCCCTGCCGACTTTGGCAAGCAGCTTCAAGCGTTCTTCACTGATGCCGGCTTACAGGCATGGTGGGAAAGTGAACTTGACTGGCGGCAAAGCGCCGACGATATGAACCGTCTTGTGAACGGCATGGCGCTCAAAGATTTTTTCCGCCCCTTCTTTGGGGAAATTCCAGAAACGCTGATTCTGATGCCGAATATTCTGTATCCCAGCGATCAGGAAATTACCTTGCGCTTTGAAGATCAGTTGATCGTCATTGTGCCGCCGCGCGTGGCATGGGGGGAAAGCCCGCCGTGGCCGTATGGCGAAGACCCGGCACACGTATACCGTG
>JACSRP010000236.1 GCA_014879665.1 Anaerolineae bacterium
GTTAGCTCCGGGGGTGGCACTCATGTATAACACTCCTACAAAAGTCGGCACACTGCATATTATACGCAGAAACAGCAAAACGCGCCCTGTCCCCCTTGCATGATAACTTGCTAAGTGTTTCAGCGGCAATCTCCGGCTTACATATATCACCCCGACCAGCACCGGCAGATAATCAGCAGCCGGAAACTGCCTCTTAATTTTCTAGTCCGCGAAGTTAAAAAAGAGCCGGTGTATTATGAACACCGGCTCTTTTTACGCTGGCGCAAATTCCAGCCGGTGGATCAGATGATCCAGTTTCTTGATTAATTTCTTGCGCTTGCCATTATTCACCAGTACAAAATCGGCAATCGCAATCGGTCCGCCTTTTTCCAATTTCTCAATCTCAGCATAGTCTCGGCTCTCGGCTTCTTTCTCCGAAAGCGGGCGTTCTTTGCGTTTTCCCAGCCGTCTATAGCGCACGCTGCGTTCGCTAACCACCGCAACCACAATCAATTCGGCGCTCAGTTCGCGGCGCAGCAGCTTGTACTCGCTCCAACTGTACAGGCCGTCAATCACAATATTTGAATGCGATTCCAATGCTTCACGCAGCACTGGTATCGCCAGCATAGCAACTGCCGCCATGCCATCCCGCGCGCGCAGTTCTTCCCGTACAATCCGTTCATTCTCTGGCGTTAGCGGCCAGCCCCGCGCAAGCACTTCGCGTACAACAATTCCGCCGAAGCGCATCTGGAAAAACCCTAGCGATTCTAAGTGCTGCGCGCAAACGGATTTACCAGAGCCGGGCATTCCAACGAGCGCAAGCGCGCGCCGCCCATGTGTTTTAGTCACAGGTTCATTCGCTCTCTTTCGACATGAATTTGCAAGGTCTTTAACGGCACGTCATTATACATGCAAACAGAGTATAATCGTTGGCTATGAACGCACTGCGCCAAAATCCCTACCACTCCGGCCTAGACGATGATTTTTCGCAAGGAATGTCTGATGGCGTTCCTTTTGCCGGGCGCAAAGAAGCATTTGGCCGGCTTTATCAGCAGTTAAATGACAATGCCCCCGGCGCCGTGCGCGCATTATGCTTCATCGGGCGCCGCCACATCGGGAAAACTGCGCTCCTGCTGGCTTTTGATACCGCATTTGGCGAAAACTACATCAGCGCGCGCGTCTTTGTGCGCCATTTCATGCCGGAAGATGAAGAAGAATTGCTGTTGATGCTGGCGCAGTCCGCAACGGAAGCCATTCTCGACAGCACCGGCAAGGTGGGAAAGCTCAACGAAATCGCGCAGCTAGAAGAGGGCGGAGATGCGCGCGCATGGCTGGTGGAAACGTTCCTGCCCATCGCCTTATCCGCTGTGCAAGGCAAACGGCTGATCTTTCTCATTGATGATGCCGATAAACTGCTGAACGCCATTCGTTCCGGTCAGTTACGCCTCGATACCTTTGCTTTCTTGCGCCTGTTGATCGAAACTTTCCCCGAAGTGGGCTTCGTTCTTACCTTAGATGCCGAATACGAGCCGGAAATTGACAGCCTTGGCCCGCTGATCGGCGTGAATGACAGCTGCCGCCTCACGAACCTTGCGCCAGATGAAACCCGCTGGCTGCTGCAAGAACCGGTGCGCGGCTGTTACAGCATACCCGATGATGTGGCCTCCGCCATTCACAAAGCAACCGGCGGCGCGCCCGCGCTAATTCAGCAGTTTGGCTACCAGCTTTACCAGCGCTGGAATTTGACTCCTGAAATCAATGTTGTCACGCTGGATGATGTAAAAACTCTGACTCGCAGCATGTATCAATATGCCGAATCTGATCTGAAATATGATTGGCTGCGACTATCCCCCAACGAAAAGCGAGTGCTGGCGGCAATTGGTCAGCGCCATTATGCAGACCCGCTCAAACGGGTAGACGCGGAAGCCATTGAAGCATGGCTGGCAGAATCAGATCACCTCATGGATCGCACTGCCATTAATGCGGCGCTCCGGGGGCTGGAATATGCAGAGCTGGCGCAAAATTCGCGTTCCGGAACCATCATCACTTCAGGGCTGATGCAGGCATGGCTGCTGGAAAATGCAGGCCGCATGAGTTTCAGCGGCGGCAGTACGATTCCCGCGCATGTGACCAGCCTGATTGCCGGGGATACTCCCGCCCCCGGTCGCGGCATTCCCGCGCGCCTCGCCGTAATGTCAGTTCTCGCGGCGGCGGTGCTGGGCATACTCGCTGGCGTGCTGGTCTTCGGAACTCCGCCGCCCGGCCAAACAGGGCTTCCCAACCCGACGGTGACGCTGGCGAACACCCCGACGCAGCTTCCGTAACGCTCAGGGCTTATTATCTCGGAAACAACCGCTATAATTGCCCGTCATTCTTCTAAAAACAATTCAGCCAGCGAGGAGACACATGACTGCGCATGATCAATTAACGGAACTCCGTTCTCAAATTGACGAAATCAATATGCAGCTTCTCGATTTACTCAGCCGCCGCGCCCGTATCGTCACCGAAATTGGCAAGGCGCTGGATGAGCTTGGCAGCAAGCATTATGACCCTGCCCGCGAAGCCGGAATGCTGCAAGAGTTGGAGCAAGCCAACAAAGGGCCTTTTTCTAACGAAACCATTAAAGCGTTGTTCCGCGAAATCTTCCGCGCATCGCTGGCCCTTGAAGAACAGCAGGCACGGGCAAAAATTCAGGTGCAGCGTAAATCCCCGGATGAGCGCACCGTTATCACCCTACCAGACGGCGTAACCACGATTGGCAATGGCAATTTTCAGCTTATCGCCGGGCCTTGCGCGGTTGAAAGCTATGAGCAGATGGACGAAACAGCGGCGGCGCTGGCGGCGCGCGGCGTCAAGATCATTCGTGGCATGGCCTTTAAGCCCCGTACCTCACCTTATGAATTTCAGGGTCTAGGCGAACCCGGCCTACAGATCGCGCGGAAGGTGGCCAACAAATACGGCATGTTCATCACCAGCGAGATCATGGACAAAAGCCAGATTGATATGATGAATGATTATGTTGATATTTTCTGGGTGGGCGCGCGCAATATGCAAAACAGCTTCCTGCTGCGCGCGTTGGGCGGGATCAATAAGCCGGTGATCCTCAAACGCGGGCTGGCGGCGACGCTGGAAGAATTCCTCTATGCCGCTGAATATATCGTCAGCAGCGGCAACCCCAACGTAATCTTAATTGAACGCGGCATCCGCACTTTCGAAAAATGGACGCGCAACACGCTGGATATTGGCGGCGTCGCGGTGTTAAAACTGGAAAGTCATTTGCCGGTAGTGGTAGATATTTCTCACAGCGCAGGCCGCCGGGATATCGCTAAACCACTGGCGCGGGTGGCCCGTGCCAGCGGCGCAGATGGCCTGATGGTGGAAGTCCATCCTAACCCGCCGGTGGCGATGAGCGATGCCAAGCAGCAGCTTTCAATCCCTGAATTCAATTCGATGATGGATGATCTGGCAGCTCTTGGCTGATGCCGGTGAGTTTTAATGAGGTAGCACTTCCGCCCCTCACCCCGGCCTAGCAGCTTGTCCTCTCCTGCTAACCGGGGTTGCAGGGGCGCGTCTATGTATGCGCCCGAAAGCGCAGCCATGCAAAATCGGGCGGTCAAATCGTCTCTGCCTCAGCCGGCACAACGGTTGGTTCATGCCGTTTCGAGCGCTGCAAGATCGCTAGCGCCGGGGTCAGCATCAACCCGCTAGCGATGAATGCGGCGCGCAGTGACCAGTTTCCAATCATGCCAACAGGCGGTCCCCCCGCAATCTGGCCGATAGCATCACTCTGGCTTTGCAGCGAAAGCACGGTTGCCCGAACATGTGAGGCGATGTGCTGGTTCGACCAGATTTGCATGATCGGCACGATTTGCTCTCGCGATTGGGTGAACACAAAAAACGCTATCAACGCCACCGCCAGCACCGGCGCAAGCCCGAACAAAAATAGGCTGACCACCATAAGCAAGGTCATGATCACCAGCGCGCCAGCCACCTGGCGCGGGTTAGTCGTATTCACCCTGCGTCGCACAATTTCGGTAATGATGATGCCCAGCACCATGCCAATAATGTCGAACGCGCCGAAAATGACGATGACTGGCACATCCATGTTTTCACCCAGCCCGAAGGTCCGCAGAAAATGCGCCTGCCACAGCCGATCCCAACCTTCGCTGAACAGCCCATAAAAGAAACCCACCGCCAATATGCTGATCAAGACTGGTTGCCCGCGAATCACGCGGATGCCCTCGCTCAGTGTCGTCTTCATCTTACCGAAGGTAGATCGGTCTTCCGTCGGCGCGGGCGCAAATCCATTTTCAGGCATAAACAATGCCATATATACTGCTAGCCCGATGATGATAATTCCGCCAATAACGATTGGCATCGCCAGCATAATGCTGCCCAGCGCCACGCTTGCCAGAATGCCGAAAATGCCCGCCGCGCGGTCTACCTGCGCCCCGCGCAAAAATGCGTTCGGCGCTCGATCCTGACCCAATTCGTCAACCAGCCATGCATCGTAAGCCCCGCTGGTGAAGGTATAACCCACCCCCCAGAGAAAATGTCCCGCAAGAATCGCCCCGAAAGCCGGTATCAACCCCTGCAAAATGTATGACAGACCAACAATGCTGTAACCAATCGCCGCCGAAAGTTTGCGGCTGTAAACATCGGCCACGATGCCTGTAGGAATTTCAAACAGGAAGATGGTGATCTCCAGCGCTGTACCGGCAAGCACCAGTTGCAGAGGAGTCATGCCCACCACTTGCACCTGATAGATCATCATGGCAACCCAGACCAGCGTGGTGCCAAAACTGAGGATGCCGCTTTTAATCAAATGCAGGCGGTATGCGTCAATCTGTTTCAGAATTGGAATCCTCATCGTCAGAGGGCATTCGCAGGATGCGAGTTTGAACCCTTATGAACCCTTTTAAGCCTGATCAGCGTATGAGGATTCGCCTTATTTGTCAAGCATCAGAACGCATCACAATATCCCTTGGGTAAGGTAACCTTAGCCTTGCAGCTCCACCACCGCCTGATTCAAGACCACTGTTCCCCGTTCTGCCACGCGGGTTTGAAAAATCACCTCATTTGCCTCGCGCCACATCTCAGTGATCAGTGTTTCGCCGGGGAACACATGCCCGGCAAAGCGCGCCTTGATGCTTTTGAAGCGAGTAGGATCGTTCTCGCAAAAATGCTTCAAGACCGCGCGACCGGCATAGCCAAAGGTGGATAGCCCGTGCAAGATCGGGCGGTCAAAGCCGCCAAAAGCCGCCATCATCGGGTCAGCATGCAGTGGATTGATGTCGCCCGAAAGCCGGAAGATCAACGCCTGCTGTGGCAGCGTTTTTTCAGAGACAGCAGCGTCGGGCGCACGTTCGGGCAGCGGTATGCTGGTACTGGAAGGTCCGCGATCCCCGCCGTACCCGCCCAGTCCACGAATAAACATGCTGGACTGACTCAAGGCAATTTCTTGCCCCTTCTGGTCATAACAGGGCACATCCACCACCAGCAGCATGCCGCTGCCCTTATCGTAGACCGCCGAAATGACCGGCTTGCAGGTGATCGTAGCCGCTGCCGGCAGCGGAGCTTTAAGCGCCAACCGCTGTTCGCCATGCACCAGCATCATCGGGTTAAACTTCAGGCCGCCGGGCAGTTCGCCCTGAATCAGCCCGTGAATCATCGCATTCGGAAACACCGTCGGAAACGTGGGCAGCACTCGAAATCCTATGCTGCTCAGTTCGTAAACGAAGCGCAGTTCATCTTGATCGGTCACATCCACGGGCGCGCCAACGCCCAGCGCATAGAGAATGACATCACGGGTATCGTAAGTGTAGGTAATCTCAGCCAGCGCCGCCCCGACCATCAATGCGGCAGAAGCACTTAATTCAGTCATTGAAAAACCCCTTTTGCTGTGAATGTTCATCCGGTAACTGCGCTAACCTAACGGTTTCTAACTGGCTTATCACCATATGATAAAGAATATTATCGGGCAATTTTAGCGGCATATTGCCCTTTGTATGTGCATAGCGTGTAAGTTGCGGTTTGGTATAATTTTGCAAACCTTATAGTAGGGGAACGAAAGGCGCTTTGTGAAAGCGATCGTACGAACAATAACGCTGTGCATGGCCTCAGCAGCAGCAGTAATTCTGATTACGGCTTGCGGCGCTCCAGTTGAAGGCAGCGCATCAAATTCAAATAATGTTAACGCCAGCGGGCAAGTTGCCACGCTGATTGTGACCCCATTTTCGCCATCAGATACCGATCCGCTGCCCACCGGCGATGCGGGCGAAGCCATTGTG
>JACSRP010000081.1 GCA_014879665.1 Anaerolineae bacterium
TCCCAGTGTATGCGAAGGTATGGCTGAAGCTGGTGGTGGCCAGCACGCTGGCATTATCGGTGCTGGTGAAAGCGGGTGGAGTGCCAGTCACATTCAGGGTGAAACTCTGGGTGGCATTCCCCAGCGCGGCGTTATCGGCAGTGATGGTGAAGGTGAAACTGCCGGTGGCGGCGGAGCCAGCGGGGGGCGTACCGCTGAGGGCGCCGCTGCTGGAATTAATGCTGACCCACGCCGGCGCGCCAGAGAGACCGTAGGTGATCGGCGCGGTGCCGGTGGCAGTCACGGTGAAGCTGCCGGCGCTGCCTTCAGTGAATGTGGTATTGTTCGCGCTGGTAATGGTCGGCGGGGCTGCGGCTACCGTCAGGGTGAAGGTTTGGGCTGCATCGGGGCTGATGCCGTTGATGGCGGTCACGTTAACGGTATAAGTACCCGGCACTGTTGGCGTGCCGGAAAACACATTCCCCGCCAGCGTCACGCCAGCCGGCAGCGCGCCGGGTACATAACTTAGCGTTGGCGCGGGATTGCCCGACGCGGTAAAAGTATGTGTGAACGCCGTGCCGCTAACCACAGTTGCCGCGTTGGCGCTGGTGATTGTCGGTGCGTCGCTAGTAGTAATATTGAGTGACCAACCGCCGCTAATTGACCCATTATCTCCAGTCGTACCGTCTCGTACGTACAAACTCCATGAGCCGTTAGGGTTTACGCCATCAAAAACATCCAGCGACGTGCCAAAAGGCTCCGCAGGCGCCGGAGCAAGCATTGTATCGCTCCCCCCCTCATAATTGGTTGGGAGATAAGTGCCGGAGGGAAAGGGAAAGAAAGAGTAAGCTGGAATCGACTCTAGAGCATCACTGTCAAGCGTAAGCGTTATATTATCAACACCCCTACTTCCGCCAGCATCCGACATTAACATCACGTTCTGCCCGCCCGGCCCCACCAGAAGAATATCTATGTCAGGGACGTAGGTATGCGACATTCCGCTGATGGTGACATTCACGTCTGTCACTGTATCGGTGATACCGCTGACGCTGATCGTGGACGGGTAGGGGTCGGCATTGCCAAAATAAGGGATGCTAATACTCCCCGTATTAGAGAAGACGTTAGTAGCGGCAAATACGGGTTGTACTAGTAAAGCGCCAAAAAGGATGATCGCGAGCACAATCATGAAAACTGACAACGATCGCGGGTCTGATAAATGAATACGCTGTAATTTCTGCATTGAGTGCCTTCCTTGCAGCGACAGTGAAAGAAAACTAATAAAGGTGATATTCAGATTAGTCGTTATCATAACGTAATAAAGAGTTGTGCTTACAAAAAGATATAAAAATTTCGCAATTATTCAGATTTGGGGGTGTGGGGAAAATAATTGCGTTTGTGGGCGGGATGACCGGCAGGAAACGATATAATCCCCATCTGCGATGGAGCGTTTAGGCGTATAGATGGCGTTAGCAGACGATTTATTAACGTGGTATGACACGCAGGCGATAGCATTGCCGTGGCGTATGGCAGGGCATGAGCGAATGCCAGAGCGCGCCTATCACGTTTGGCTCTCAGAAATTATGCTTCAACAAACGCAGGTGGAAACGGTCAAGCCCTACTATGCGCGGTTTCTGGAAGCCTATCCCACAATAGATGATCTGGCTGCCGCGCCGCTGGGCGATGTGCTGAAATTGTGGGAGGGACTAGGCTATTACAGCCGCGCGCGCAATCTGCATAAGGCAGCGGCGCAGGTGATCGAACACTTCGGCGGGAAAATTCCTGAATCGGTTTCAGAGCTGCTCAGTTTATCGGGCGTGGGGCGCTACACAGCGGGGGCAGTTGCCAGCATCGCCTATGGGATGCGTGAACCGGCGCTGGATGGCAACGTGATACGGGTCTATTCACGGCTTTTTGACATTACCGATGAGGTATCACTGCCCGCCACACAGGCGAAATTCTGGGAATTGGCGGAAACGCTGCTGCCAGAAGCGCGCCCCGGAGATTACAATCAGGCGCTGATGGATTTAGGCCGCCTGATTTGCAAGCCGCGCGCGCCGCGGTGCGAATCCTGCCCGGTTCAAAAACACTGTCTAGCCTATGCGCGCGGCGTTCAGGAAAGCCGCCCGGTGAAGGTGAAGAAACCGGTAACGCCGCATTATCAGGTTACGGCGGGGCTGATCTGGAATCAGCGCGGCGAACTGCTGATCGCGCAGCGCCCGCTGAAAGGCTTACTAGGCGGGCTGTGGGAATTTCCCGGCGGCAAGCAGGAAACGGGCGAAACCTTGACGGACTGTTTGCGCCGCGAGCTGCGCGAAGAACTGAATATTAATGTAGACGTGGGCGAACTGTTCACGGTGGTCAAACACGCCTTCACGCATTTCAAAATTACGCTTCATGCTTTCACCTGCCGCTATCATGAAGGAAGCGGCGAACCAGAGGCGATAGGAGTGAAAGATTGGGCATGGGTGGCGCCGGGCGATCTGGAGCGCTACGCCTTTGGCAAGGCCGACAGACAGGTCATTGCTCATCTACTCAGTAGAGACCAGATGCTGTTCTAAAAACTATAATTCCTTGAACGCGATCTCAATAAAGGGATCTCCAGCATCGCGGGTTTTACCGCTGCCGATCACCACCAGACGGTGATCAGCGGCCTTGATCATTTCGATGCGTTCGTGGGGCATCAGGTTTTCCCAGCGCGAAAATACCGCGGTATAGGTGCCTACGCCCTTATTCGGTGTCACGTCGCGTGGATTAGTGCCGGCATAACTTAGAATATTTAACACCTCGCTAACCTGCAAATTCAGATACTCAGGAGGCGGTGCCTGCGGTTGGGGCGGCGGCGCAGCCCGCTGCGGCGCGCTGCTGCTAGCTGGTGCGGCAGCAATTGGGACGCTGGCGATTCCGGATTCGGGAAACTGCTTGATCAATTCCGCCAGTTCCAGCGCGGCTTTGTAATAACCTTCCGCCAACCCGCGATGATAGGGAGTGCGCGGGTCAACCGCATCGCCATTTTTGGCGTCGCGGGCATAATCACGTGCTAAAAGTGTCCATTTGTTGGCGAGGTTGCGTAGTTCAGCAATCGGGTCAGGCGTTGGTTTTGTTTTGTTCATAGAGATACTCGTTGTATTTTGCCGTGAATTGCATCCATACCATCATTGTAGCCTGACTTTGAAGTTGGAATTAAAAAGGAGTTAGGCCGCCACCCAAACTTGAATACAATCCCTGCCAATGGCATAATCAGCGGTCAATATCCATCCGTTGAGATGAGAAGGCGCCCGGCAAAATGACCGACGAAATTATTGCATCTGAACCACTGACTATATTCATCACCGGTGCCATCACTCCAACCGGGCAGGCGCTCACCCGTTTGCTCAGGGCGCAGGGTCATCAAGTAACTGGCGTTGTGAACAGCTCGCAGCAGGCTGATAACTTACGCAGCGCAGGTGGTACGCCTGCCTACCCTGACCTATACCGTGCAGGCGAAATTCGCAGTGCCATCGCCGGCACAAACGCGAAGATCGTGGTCAATCTTGAACCACAGGTGCCTAATCATCCGCCGCAAATTGATGCCGATTGGGATTTACAGATCGCCGCTGCAACCAGCGCGCTGTTGGAAGCTGCTGAGGCTGTGGGAGTCGAATATCTGGTACATACCAGCTACGCTTTTGCCGATGCCCACGCCGGAGAAGGCTCTGAAGAAGCGCGTCCTTTTTTAAAAGCGGTGCGCGCGGCTGAACATGCGGTGCAGGAAAGCCCTGTGCCCGCCTGTGTGCTGCGTTTTGGCACGCTCTACGGCGCAGAATCGCCAGACCTGATGACCCTGTTTGATACGATCAAGGCAGGCCGGTCAGTACATCCCGGTTTTCCCCATCCCACACACTGGCTGTATGCGGCGGATGCGGCAGCGGCCATCAACGCTGCCATCCACGCCCGCCCTACGAAAGAAATTTTGACGGTCACCGACGGCCATCCCGCCAGCGCGGTTGACTTTATCCAGTATTTTTGTGAAGCGCAGGGGCTTATTGCGCCGGATAAACCGCCGCGGTTTGCCTTCCGCCGCCCCTTCAACAGCCTGCATGAAGCTGTGCAGCATCTGCATTACGAGGCGGGTAACGAAGTTGCGAAAGAGAAACTCGGCTGGTCGCCGCGGTTTACCAGTTACAAGCACGGCATAGATGATCTGTTGATCACATGGCGGGCGATGGAGCCAGTCGTAAGTTAATGGCCGCAGCCGGGACTCTTCACGCGCCGCTGATTTCTGTACGCAGCGTAACCTTTAGCTACGGCACGGGAACGGCGTTAGAAGCTGTTTCACTCAATGTCGCCCCCGGTGATCGCATCGCTATCATCGGCCCGAACGGTGCGGGTAAATCTACGCTGCTCAAAGCGATCATGGGTTTAATCACGCCAGATCGGGGCGCAATCACAGTGGTAGGAGATCGCCGCCGGTTGGGCTATGTCGCCCAGCACGAGGAGGTAGACTGGAATTTTCCGATCAGCGTGCTCGATGCTGTGCTGATGGGTATGTGGCGTGAAGTGGGCTGGTTTCGCCGCGCCGGGCGGGCGCAAAATGCAAAAGCGTTGGCCGCTTTAGATCGTGTTGGCCTTGCTGAATTGGGCCAGCGTCAGGTCGGGGAATTGAGCGGCGGGCAGCGGCGGCGTGTGTTCATCGCCCGCGCGCTGGCACAGCAAGCCGATGTACTGCTGCTAGACGAACCGTTTAGCGGCGTAGACATTGCCGCCGAAGCCGATCTACTGGCAGTGCTGCGGCGCTTGAACGACGAAGGTATCACGCTGCTGCTTAGCACGCACGATTTGGAACTTGCGCGGGAGCAGTTTGATAAGGTGCTGGCGCTGCGCCGCAAAGTGATCGCCTTTGGTCAGCCGCGAGAGGTTTTCACACGTGAGCATCTAACACAGCTTTACGGGAAACGTATCATCGCCTATGAAAATGGCGCTCCGGCTGAAATTTTCGTAGATGAACATGGCTGCGAAGATCACGAAGGGCATCAACATCTATAGAATCTGCGTTTGGGATAATCAGCACCTTAGCCCCTCACCCATTTAACAGGTTGGGTGGGTGTCTAAAACAGCGATATTTCCCACTTAAATTCTTTTATCTGAAACTCTGGCAATCATAATCAATCAAAGGCAATAAGGGGGAAATTGAGCGGTGTTAGACTTCCTGCCTGATCCGCTGGTGTTCCTGCTAGCACGGGTGTTGCTCCTGTTTCTAGTACTGCTGATTCTATGGCTGATCAAGAAACTGGTCTATTCCGCCCTGCGTTTCACCCTCCGACAAATTCTAAAGCGTCTGGGCGTGCCGGAATACAAAGAGCCGCTGTTTGAAGTTATTCGCCTGCCCTTCAATCTATTATTGGTAGCGATCCTGCTGTGGATTGCGGGCGCAGTCTTTCCCGAATATATCGGCTTCAGCACGCTAACGCTTGGCCTCAGCCGTTTTCTAGTTTCGATAGCGATTGTGATCGCAGTCTACCGGGTGGTCAGCTTCATGCTTTCGGATGCCATGCGGGCAAGGGGGCTGCTTAGCGTTCGCATGCAGCCAGATTTAATTCCGTTCGTGCGCACGGCGATTCAAGTGCTGATCGTGATTTTAGGGCTGCTGCTGATCTTACAGTCTTTCGGCTTTGAAGTGTCCTCGCTAATCACCGCGCTGGGCATCGGTTCGCTGGCAATTTCACTGGCAGCACAAGATACGCTTGGCAATCTGTTTGCTTTTCTGGCGATTGTAGGTGACCGCCCGTTCGTAGTGGGCGACTATATCAAGACTCCAGATGTTGAAGGAACGGTAGTCAGCGTAGGGGTGCGCTCCACCCGCATTCGCCAGCTAGATCAATCGTATGTTACGGTGCCGAACAGCAAGCTCGCCAATGCCGCGATCATCAACGCCACTCAGATCACCAAGCGGCTGGTGGATATTACCGTCGGCGTGCCCTATACCACCCAAACTGCGGCGTTGAATCAGGCGCTGGCGCAAATACGCGGCATCCTCAGAAGCGAACAGCATATTGATCCGGAGTCGATCAATGTATTTTTGCGTAAGATTGGTGCGCAGTCGCTTGAGATCATGGTTCGCTTTTATGTGCTGGTGCGCGATTACAAAGAATTCATGCAGATACAGGAAAAACTGCTGTTTGACGGGATGAAAATTTTGGATAATAACAACCTAAAAATCATCAGCTCCACCAACACCATGTACGTCACGAATCT
>JACSRP010000168.1 GCA_014879665.1 Anaerolineae bacterium
ATGCTCAGTTTCCGCGCGCGTAGGCGTAGAAGAACTGCTCATATTGATCCACTGTCTCCTTGAACGAGAAAATTTGCTCGATAGCGGCGAATGGCTTGCGGAACGCAACAGGGTTGTCCAGCACAGCTACCAGCGCATCGCCAATAGAACGCCAATCGCCCTTTTTAGCAATTTTTCCCATGTCTGTCACCTGCACAGGCACACGCCCGCCGGGGGTATCAGTCATCACCACCGGGGTACCACACAGCATCGCTTCCACCTGCACCAGAGCGAAACATTCGCTGTCGCTGGTCAGCGCCAGCACATCGCAGGCGGCGTAGAAATCGGCCATATCCTGCTGATCTTGCATCAACCCCAGAAATATCAATTGATGGCGGTACTTCTCAACGAGATCCTGATGTCGTTCCCAGGTGTCCTCATATTTGATCTCATACTCACCCGCGAATACGACCCGCGCGTTCGGGTAACGCTGGTTGATGATCTCCAATGCCCTGATCAGCAAATCCGGTCGCTTTTCTTCTACGAACCGCCCCGCAAAACCGATGATCGGGCCGCCATCTTTCGCCCACTCTGCGCGCAGCTCTTCTACGTGCTGCGGGTTTGGAAGCGGCATATGTACCGGCGGATAGTTGGGGGTCACTTTGCTCATAAACGGCTGGAGATAGTACGAATGATCGGCATAGTCTTGACTATAGGCGATGATTTGTGATGCTTGCCGCGCCGCTGTTTTATACATCTGGAACATCGTGTTACGGATAAACCGGTTGGTCAAACCATCAGGCAAGATCAGATCGCCATGATGCGTGATTACTAACTTGCAACCCGTAAGTTTAGAGAGTCCTGCAATTAAGGCGGTTTCCAGCATCGGCGTGTGAATATTCACCACGTCATGTTCTTTCATCAGCTTGTAGGCTGCCCACGGATAGGCGGGCATGATCATGCCCCGGCTCATGCGCAGCGGCGCCCACAGGCGAACAATACGCACCCCTTCATGCATGGCCACATCATCACGGGGTAAATCATTGCGGTAGCGCGCGGTCAGCACCGTCACTTCATGGCCGCGCTTGACCAGCTCTTCGGCCACACGCTGCACATGAATAGTCAGCCCGGTGCGATGTGGAAAGTAGTAAAGCAGGCAGATGAGTATTTTGAGCTTGCGCCCGTCTTTTGAAACCGAATTGAGTAAATCCATTGCTTGCTATCCTGCCGCGCTTTCTTGCTGGCGTATGCCGCGCATGCCTTCTGAAAGCTGTTCGAGGCTGATGCCTTCCTGAATAAACCCGAAAACACCCAGCACTGCCGACATGCCTAGATTGAGCGCGTGTATCACTATTGCAAAAGCCACCATTGTCTCATAAGTGCCGCTGAGATTCATGGCCTGTAATGCCAGTACAATCGAAGCTTCATAGGGACCAACATTGCCGGGCACAGCCGGGACTGCCACTGCAAAGGAAGCCGCGGCAGTGAAAAGGCAGGTTGCCATCCAATTGCCCTCACCAAAGAAGGCGATCATCAGGACATAGCCAGAAGCGATTGAAAGACTCCATGCGATGACCGTCCACAGCAGAATCGGCAGCAGCGTGCCGATGTGCGTAAGCGGCTTCAGACCATCCAGGAATTGTTGGAACCATTGGATGATATGCCAGCGTTTAGCAATCGCAGCTGGAATGATCCTTGCTGCGAGGGTGGCCGAACGCCCGGGGTTAATCGCCAAAATAACTAGGACGGCAAAACCGACAATCACCATCGGCGCGAACGCAGATGCGGCGGCCTGTAGCTCTGGAGGTATCTGCGCTTCTGTGAGCGCCAGCCCCAGAATGATGAGCACCGCCAGCGTATCCAGCAGGCGTTCAACAATGATTGTGCTGAACGAGGTGAACATCGGGATCGGCGGTTTTGCGCGGGTCGCTAGAAATGCGCGCGCAAGTTCACCCATTCGAAACGGAACCAGCCCGTTAATTAAATAGGTGACGTTGATGATATTGAATGAGCGCCACAGGGGAAGCAGGTAGTTCAGCAGCACCCGCCAGCGCACGGCGCGGGCTGCAAGTCCCAGAATAATCAGGATCGCTGTTGGCAGCACATAGCCATACTGCGCCTGACCGAGCGCACGCCCCAGTTCCTGCAAGTTAATCTGCTTGACAACTAGGTAGATGGCGGCAAGGCTGATTAGCCCCCCCAGCAGGAGCACGCGCCAGTGCTTTCGAATTGAACTCAAAACGGATTGCTCCCTTGCTTGCTGCCGGATTATATCACGGAACAAAATTGCGTTTACTTAGGGCTTGCTGATGAGGCTTGCTTGCCTTGACAGACTCCGCAGACGCTACGTATAATTTCATTGATGATGCGGGTGTAACTCAGTTGGTAGAGTGTTTGCTTCCCAAGCAAAATGTCGTGGGTTCGAATCCCATCACCCGCTCAGTGTTGCTCGGTGCGTTGATCCGGGCAATTTTATTTGTCGCAAGTTTTCCATTGACCGGGTCGCCTAGGTAGCATAGAATGACCAGACTTTTAGAAGGTCTGCAAACGCTGCGCGGCAATACTGCCGCTCGTTTTTTGTTGTGGAGAATATGAACTGTGGCAGAACAATTTTCGCTGGAAGCCCAGCCGCGCACTGTAACCGGTAAGAATGTGGCGAAACTTCGCCGTGAAGGGCTAGTGCCGGTTGTCGTTTATGGCTCAAAGGTTGAGTCCTTCAACCTCCAAATTCCGTATCGTTCGCTGCAAATCGCGCTGGCGAATGCTGGCGGGACTAATTTGATTAACTTGAACGTTGAGGGCAGCAAGCAGCAGCAGGTGCTGGCGCGTTCTGTGCAGCGTGACGTAATCAAGGGCGAAATTTTGCACGTTGATTTCCTCGCAGTAGATGCTTCGACTAAGATTACAACCGTCGTGCAAATTCACTTGAACGGCGAGGCTCCGGCTGTAAAGGCTGGTTTCGGGACGCTGCTTAACGGCATTCAGTCGGTGGAAATTGAGGCGCTGCCCGCAGACCTGCTCAGCCGCATTGACGTTGATCTCTCAATCCTCAAAGATGTGAACGATACCATTCACGTTCGCGATTTGAATCTTGGTGATAAAGTGACCATTTTGACCGATCATGACGACATGATCGTTCGCGTGACAGCGCTTCATGAAGTCGTTGAAGAAACCACCGATGAAGTTACATCTGCTGAACCCGAAGTGGTTAAGAAGGGCAAGGCTGACGAGGACGACGACGAGGAATAACCACCTCGCGTTTGATACTGTATATAAAAACGGGACTCGCATAAGTCCCGTTTTTGATTCAACTATATTACCGGAGCTTTTGGATAGACAGGTTCTTTAACCCTCACCTGCTTGCTTCTGCGCCCCTTCTCCCCGCTTGCATGGGAGAAGGGGTTGAGGGTAATTGTTCCACAAATTATTTACCCCGCCGGCTGTAGTACCAGTCGTGATCCTAGTGATGCCTCCACCGCTTCGCGGCTGTAAAGCATCGGGTGATACTGAATTGTTGCCCACGGCTCAATCTGATCGGCGTAATGCGGGCTGAACGGATGCCCGCTTTGCCCGGTAGTGATGATGGACAAGCTGGCATCGAAATCAGTAACGTCCACGATCATACGCATTGAGGGCAAGGCGCGCACGTTAAAGTCGCCTTCTAATCCGGCTTCGGTATTCCAGCCAGTCGCATTGACGATCTCGATTCCGCCGCCAACAGGCTGCGGGCCGCGATTGACCATGTTTTCAATCAGATCAATGCCGCTTAAGCCTAACGGGTTGCTGACGAATATAGCGCCGTGAATATTTCCCCAACGCCACGCATCACGATCCTCACCAAGCAGCGATTGTGCATGAGAAATGGCCTCGCCAAGCGCCATTTTGAGGATATCATCGCGTGTCTCGATCACATCGGCGGTTCCGGCATGATCCCACCACTCATTTTCGGGATCGTTCATCAATACGCCAGCTGAGTACAGATTATGCCCACCGGGGCGCTCGCCATCCGGCATCTGGTCGGTGAATAGATCGTTTAGCAAATGCGCGCTGAAGATGTTGAACAGGGCTGATTGGGCGCTGTCGCTGCCTGTGCTCAAATCCCATTCAGCCAGCCAATCGCGATACGAATTCAGCGTCTCATCGCCGTAATCTGCCGCCGTCAAGAACGGCATCATATCCTGCGCGTCAACTGAAACGTTATCGCCATGAATAGTCTGGTAATCGGCAATGTTCAAAGGCGCAAGCTCATTCATCAGATCGTTGATACGCTGGCCGCGCTGCCCATAAGACCAGTCGTAACTGAGTAGATAATTGGCATCTTCGCCCAGTTCTTCGGCAAGCTGATCGTAGTATTCCATCGGTACAACCGCTTGATTAGCAGTAGCGATGTAATCACGCTCAGGATTAAGAATACGCGGCAGGTTGTCAAAAGGAATGTAACCCTGCCACTCAGCAGCGTCGGTGGAACCGTCTGCGGGCAGCAAGCCAGTGTGATCGGCAGCGCGTATCGGGATGCTGCCGGGTGTTTGATAGCCGATATTGCCTTCAACGTCGGCATACACAAAGTTTTGTGAAGGCACGTCCCAGAAGGACAACGCCTCACGGAATTCTTCCCAGTTCGTGGCCTGATTCAGCTTCAACACTGAAGTGAACAGCGTGCCAGTATCTAAGCCTGTCCAGCGCAGCGCCAGCGGATCTTCGTTGTTGAAGCCGCTCAACTGACCGTCATTGCTAATCTGGTTGTCGTTGATAATCGGGCCGAGGTGGGTTTCGCGAACCTGAAACGTGACCGCCGGTTCGCCATCGCCGAAATTGACCGTCTCTTCACGTACCGTCATTTCCCGCCATTCGCCGTTCCACTCATATTGCAGCGGGTTATCCGGGTTCACGGTGATCTGGTACAGGTCTTGCACGTCTGCGCCAACATTGGTGACGCCCCATGCAATGTGGTCATTGTGACCAATGATCACACCGGGCGTGGCGGGCAGGGCGAAGCCGCGCAAGTTGTACGGGCATTCAGCAGTTTGCGGCTGGCAGTGTAGGCCAATTTCATACCAGATAGCGGGCATTTGAATGCCGAGATGCGGATCGTTTGCCAGCAGCGGTCGGCCGCTTTCGGTCATGCTGCCGGTGCTAACCCAGTTATTGCTGCCGATGCCCGGCTCTGTGCTGATTCCGGTGAGAAATGCGAGTTCGCCGGTGATGCCGCCCGCCATCCGGGATGAATTAGCAGTAGTTGTATTGTTCAGCGATGCGCTCTGATTAAGGCTTGCATCGGTGATCGGCAGATCATCTTCGCTGACAATCGTCGGGCGTTCCCCATAAGGCCATGTCGGTGTGAAGCTTTCGGTCATCTCTGCGCCAAGCGCGTCGGTCAGGCTTTGGTGGGTGAGTTCGCCTCCATAAGAATCGGTCAGATTCCACGCCATCACTTTGCCCCACACAACGGTATCTACCGGTGTCCATGGTTGGATCGTGATATCTACGCCAGTTAGCCCCAACAGGCGATATTCAAACGCCAGCTGCGCGGGAGAACGGCTGGTGATGTAAGCATTGACGCCATCTGAAAATGACTGTATCGCGCTCAGACTTGCGGCATCTGCGGCAGCGACATCACGCTCTGCTGCTTCCCGCCAGCCCACAGTGCGAATAAATACATCGGTGCCGAAAACGCTGTCATTCTGCCCTGTGAGTTCTTCAATGGCGCCGCTGCCAATGTGACGGGCAAATTCCATCTGCCACCAGCGATCTTGTGCCTGTACTACGCCTTGCGCGAAGAAAAGATCGTGCGCAGTGCTGGCGTAAATATGAGGGACGCCATAAGTGTCGCGCAGAATTTCAACTTCGCCGTCCAAGCCGGCAAAGCTCAGCGTACCGCTGGCTTGAGGCAGCGGTCCCTGGGTTGTATCGTTGTAAAATAGAAAGCCGCCAACCACGGCGACGATAATAACTAGCAGCAGCACCAGTAAAATAATCTTCAATATCTTCATGTTACTCTCCTAATGGCGATCATCTTTTAGCCGGTAACCAAGCCGTCGCATCAAATCTTCATCGCTGCGCCAGTTCTTAGCTACTTTAACGTTTAGATCAAGGTAAACTTTTGTGCCAAGTATGTTGCTGAGTTCGGACCGCGCCAGTGAACCGATATGTTTGATTTTTTCTCCATTCTTACCAATAACAATCCCTTTTTGAGAATCGCGCTCTACATAAAT
>JACSRP010000218.1 GCA_014879665.1 Anaerolineae bacterium
TCGACGGCGGTTGCGGGGGCCATTGCTGCGGTTATTCGTGAACATCGCTATGCAGAAGTACAGGCTATTGGCGCTGGCGCAGTGAATCAAGCAGTGAAGGCGCTGGCGATTGCTCGTGGTTATCTTTCTGGCGATCAGATTGATATTGTTTGCATTCCTTATTTTACGGAAGTTGATATTGAAGGTCAGGAGCGGACAGCGGTTCGTTTTATTGTTGAACCGCGTCGCTAGCGGTTGGTATGGTTTTCTACAGATGAGCTGCCGGTACCATGCCGGTTGATTTACATGTTCACACCAACGCTTCGGACGGCCAATATTTGCCTGAAGAAGTAGTTGCACGCGCACGGTTGCAGGGACTAAGCGCGATTGCTATTACTGATCACGATACCACCGATGGTATACCCGCCGCGCAAAAAGCTGCGGCGGTTTCATTTCCCCCATTTGAACAACCGCGGATTATCCCCGGCATTGAACTGAGTGCCGAAGAGACTGTTTTTGATGATGGTAAAGGGCGTGAAACAGCCGTTGATGTGCACATGCTGGGCTATTTTATAAATATCAAGGCGCCAGAATTCCAGAATGCGTTATCCCGCTTTCGTGATGATCGACTCATGCGCGCGCAGGCCATTTTGAGGAAGTTGGATGCTTTAGGAATGCCGCTTGATTGGAAGCGCCTACTAGAGATTGCGCAGGGTGGGGCTGTGGGCAGGCCGCATATTGCCCGGGCGCTTGCAGAGTCGGGTTATGTGGAGAATGTGCCGCAAGCGTTTGAGCTTTACTTACGCAACGGTGGCCCCGCATATGTTGCGAGAGAACGGCTTTCACCCGAAGGCGCAGTGTCACTTATCCACCAAGCGGGCGGCGCAGCGGTGCTGGCACATCCCGGGTATATTCACCATTATTCGGACTTAGTGGCACGGCTAATTTCTGCCGGACTGGATGGTGTCGAAATTTGGCATCCCGGCAATAACGAGCATGTTCGCGCTAATCTCAAGGTGCTTGCCCAACGTTACAACCTAATTGCAACAGGCGGAAGCGATTATCATGGCGAGGCGGTGAAACCCGCCATCCGACTAGGATTTTTCACTGCGCCAGAGGGCGCTATAGAAGCCTTGCAATCACAGGCTCATTTCTACCGTTCACTTAATGACTCTCAATGAGATCGAAAAACGGGCGGTTTAGAGCCGCCCCTACGAACGATCATCTTGTGGATCGATGTCTTGAAATCCAGAGCTTAGAGCTGATTTGAAATTGGCCGCGAAACCTGATTTTTCCCGGCAGCGCGTGGGTGTGTTTTGTATTTAGCCCTGCGCGCGTGCGGTCGTCCTTCCGCGGGTGCCCCGGTTGTCTTTAGCTCTCGCTGTACCGGAACAACCGGTACTTGATAGTATGGATTTTCGCGAACGATCAGCGTGGCGCAGTTGCCAGAACGCGGATCGCTGATGTGATCGTAGAGGATGCCGCGAATACGGAAGCCGTTGCGAATTTGCATGCTCAGTGTGGGGTCTTGCAGTTTGCCCTGCCAGACGTGCAGCACATATTGGGCGACTGTCAGTTCGCGGTCATGATGCAGATAGCCGGGGATGAGCGCCCCCGCAATTTCACCGCGTAGATTGAGTTTGCGAACTACTTCACGCCGCGCTTCGTACAATTTACGCCCGATACGCAGCCCACGATAGGCCGGATGGACGCTCATATCACTTCCGTATAGCCATTCGCCAGCGGGATCGTGGTTAGTCAGCCAGCCATCCGCAATGGCTTCCAGATAGGTATGCTGCGTATTCTTAAAGTCGAAAGGTGTGCGGAATGTGGAGGTTGCGGCGACTGGCGTCAACTGCCCATTTATCGGGTAGAGGGCGACGAATTGACCTTCAGGAAAAAGCTCGAGATGTTTGAGGTACTTCGCTTCTGTAAAAAGTTCTTCCGGGTCAAGCGTGGGGAACACTATTCGTTGTAATGCCGCGAGGGCAGGAACATGCTCCGGACGGGTGATAGCCACCACAATTTTAGTCGCGTCCGGGCGGGTACTGGAAGGCTGATCAGCACGGGGTATCATGGCGTACCACCTATAAAGATTGTTTTCGATTCCATATATTCAAACAGGCCTTCGGTTGAGCATTCACGACCCATACCACTTCCTTTCATACCGCCAAATGGCGCTTCTGGGGTAGAAGGCATCCACTCGTTCACAGCGACGATGCCATATTCCAACCCTTCGTACATTTTTATTGCGGTGTTCAAACTGCCGGTTTGAACATAGGCTGCAAGTCCATAGTCAAGCGCATTCGCCTGTGTGAGGACTTCCTCTGCATCACTGAACGTGAGGATGGGCATGACCGGGCCAAAGATTTCATCCCGATATATTTGCATATCGCTGCGGATATTCATCAAGATGGTGGGCGAATAAAAATATCCGTGCTCGAAAGTTTGAGGGCGATGGCCGCCTGCTAGAAGCTCTGCGCCTTCCTGCCTGGCAGCAGAAACCATCTGCTCAACCCGCTCGCGCTGGCGGGCATTGATCAGCGGGCCGGCATCAGTGTCTTCGAGCAGGCCGCTGCCTAATCGCAAATTCTGGCTGAGGGCAGCGGTACGCTCTGCAAACTCTTCAACGATCCGGTTGTGTACGAAAAAACGCTGTGGGGAAATGCAGACCTGCCCGTTATTGCGGTATTTGAACTGTACCGCCTGATTTGCGACTTCTTCAACATTTACGTCCGGGAAAATGATCACGGGTGCATTGCCGCCAAGTTCCAGTGATAGTCTGGTTACTGTTTGCGAAGCGCCGTCCATCAGCAGTTTACCGACACGGGTGCTGCCGGTGAAACTGATTTTGCGGCAGCGGGCATCAGAGAGCATCGCCTTGCCCATTGAGTCAGGATCGCCGCTGATTACGTTGACCACGCCAGCGGGCGCGCCCGCTTCATGCAGCGCCTGTGCGTAAAGCATAGCCGAACGCGGCGTATACTCGCTTGGCCGCCCGACGATGGTGCATCCGGCGGCTAAAGCTGCGGCCCATGCGCGGGCGAGATTGTAAACAGGAAAATTCCATGCGGTGATGATGCCGACCACGCCGACTGGCTCATGCATCACCATAATGCGGCGAGTGGCGACGCGCGCGGGCACAATGCGGCCATATGCGCGCTTACCTTCTTCAGCGTACCATTCCAGCAAGTTCGCGCCGGTCGTCCATTCGCCGCGCGCCTCACGAAGCGGTTTGCCACTTTCTTCGGTGGTGATAATTGCTAAGTCATTGACTTGCGCGCGAATCCAGGCTGCGGCGCGCAGCAAGATTTCAGCGCGCTCATAGGGTGTTTTGCGTGACCATGCAGGGAACGCGGCGGCAGCGGCGTCTATTGCGGCGCGGGCATCTTCGGCATCACCATAGGGAAGAATCCCTAGAACTTCTTCAGTAGCAGGGTTGAGAAGTTCCCATGTGCCACCCGCGAGCGCGTTTTGCCACTCGCCGCCAATGAGTTGTTTGTAATGAGGTTGATATGATAAGCCCATGATCGGCCTTGCTTAAGGGCGTATTTCGATACTAAATTGCTGTATCGTAAGATCGTAACCTACTATACCCCACAGCCCCTATAGTTTGCCAACCCCCAAAACTTACCGGCGCGTTTCCAGGTCTCTGGAGTGAGGGTGAAAAGGGGATATAGGCGATTGAAGGCTGCAATATATGCCTTGCGAGTTGGAAATAAAAACCGCCGATGGTTAATCGGCGGCGACTGTTGTGAGGCGGGCTTTGCGGCGCAGTTCCTGAACGGGCTGCCCGGTTTGTTCGCTGCCATTCACCGAGCTATCGGAGCGAATGGCCTGATCGAGCCGGAACATATCGGTGCGCGAGGTCATATCGAGGCTCATCGGCGTAACCGAAACCAGCTTCTCATGAAGCACTACATAAACATCTGAATTTGGCTCTGCTTTCGAGGGGTCGCCCTCGTAGTGATAGCCGATGCGTCCAATATCCCCCAACGCGACGCGTTCGGGGCGGGTGGGCCAGTAGACGCGGTGGCGGGAAATACGGGTGACTTTCCACTCCGTATCCGGCGTCGCCCCCAGTGGAATATCTATTTTCAGCACGTCCACATCATCAGGGCGGCGCGCGCTCATCATCCAGAGGCCAAAGCGGCGGGCGAACTGCGCGGCGGCGCTAAAATCAACTTCCTGACTATAGGTCAAATGGAGATCGTGGCGGGTGGTTTGCGAGATGGCTAATGACGGTATGTTCATGCTGGAAGCTTCCAGCGCCGCACCAACGGTGCCGGAAATAGTGACACCACTGCCACAGTTTTCGCCGTAGTTGATTCCGGAAACCACCAGCGAGGGCAGCCGATCCGCCATCTCGATGACACCGTGCTGCACCGCTTGCGCGGGTGTGCCATCCACCGCATAAACTTGAATGCGGCTTCCGCCTATTTCGCGCTCTTCAGCGTAAATACGGCCTTCACTGGTAGACGGCATACTGCGGCCAGTGCCGGATTGTTGTTCGCGCGGGGCGACCACCAGCACATCGGCAAAATCGGCAAATGCGGCCACTGATGCCCATAATCCGGGCGAAGCGATTCCATCGTCATTGGTGAACAGGACGAGCGGACGAAGATTTTCGGATGTTTCTTGAGATAAATTTTGTTGTTTTGTCATAGCTAACAATCATAGTCGTGAATATTAAGAACTCAAGGGTCATTGAGCGCGCCTTAACCTGACTGCTAACTTACGGGCATGAACCCTTCACCAGTCGGAAAGTGAGCGAGGTGCGGTTATCAGACTCGTTTGCCTCTGCTATCTGGTTGTTTGGATCAATGACCAGCGTTAAGACGTGATCTTCCTCATAGAATGCGTTCACCGTAAAGGGCATCTCCGCGCGGAAGGTTTCGCCCGCCTGTAAAATTGGGAAGCCGCCAACGGTTGTCTCGACGACAGCACCATCAGACTGACGGGTATCGCTGACGCTGATCGAGCCGCTGGCAATGGTAGCCTCTGTACCCACATTGGCAATATCAAAACCGATGATGAAGGTTTCATCGCAGACCGGCTGACTGGGCAGAAGCACCACCAGCCCCGGCACTAGGTTGGCGCTGGACTGCGGCGTGTTGGTCGTTAATGGTGGTAGTGTGGGCGGCGCCGGCGTATTGGTTGGCTGCGGCGGGCCAGGATCAACCGGCAGCGAAGTGCTATCTCCGGAAATCGCAATGAGCGCCGCGCTGACCCAGCCCTCGCCGCTCCCATAACGCACTTTGTACCATGTTGCTGAAGGATTCACCGCCAGCACTTCTGCTGTTTGCCCGGCGGCGATAGCGCCAATAGGCGGCGCGAAAATCAAGCCTGGCCCACTGCGGACATTGGCTGACTGGGTAAATGTTGCCGTCGGTTGGCCGGTCACTACTGTTGGCGGGGCTGTTGTGGGCGCGGGGCTGCTGGTTTGTGCTGCTGTTGGGGTAGCGGTCTCAGTAGTTTCAGGTGTCGCTTCCGCTGTAGAGTCGCCACCATTCTCGCCAACCACCCTGAATTGAACCGAAGCAGGCTCGCTGGTGGTGTCATCGCCGCGGATAGCGACAATCTGCGCCGTATGCTCGCCAATGCCTTCAGCCGGCCATGCGAACTGAATGCTGAAATGAGGCAACCCCTCAGGGTTAGGATCGCGGAGAGTTTGCAGCAGCGCATCATCTACAGAAATCTCAATACGATCTATATCGCCGCCTGCGTTGGAGATCAACGCCTGAATATAGACGTTAACTCCCTGCATATAAGCAGCGCCCGCTGCTGGAGTTATAATTTCAACCCGTGGTGCGCCCTCAATTACAGTGGTGGGCGCGGGGGCGGGCATCAACCGCAGCGAACACGCGCCCGACAAGATCGTGAGAATGACAAGTATAGAGATGCGCTTCAGTACCAGCATCAGGGTAAGGCTCCCGGCAAGTACACATTATGGGGGCTGATTTTACTGGAAATCAGCCTGAATGCACTACGATAGCGTACAAATACTGGATAATGATTTCAAATTCATGGAGCGTCAGGCGTTCGAAACATCCGCTGAATCGGGCTGAAAAAACCGGTCAGTAAAATAAGATAGGCCGTAGGGGCGATCTGCCAGATTGCCCCTACGAAAATACCCCAATAAAAAACAGGCGGATGTGATTTCCACACCCGCCTGTTTCGTGATGCTGAGTGATGATTTATT
>JACSRP010000212.1 GCA_014879665.1 Anaerolineae bacterium
AGATGTTGATCATCGTTCAATATAGCGCGCTGTTCATTCCGCTGCGTATCTGGCAGTTTGAGAATGCCTTCCCGATTAAATGGACCGGCCCGCAGTTACAGGCCGGGCAATCTGCTGCCATTGTGGAAGAATTTGAATTCGCCCACAGCGGCGTCACTATCGAAAATGCTGCAACACTAATGCCCTTTTAAAGCTGATGAGCGCTAATCCTTTCAAACCCCTTGGTGCCCGCCTCCGCGATTTTGCGCGGGGCAAAATTAACCGGTATCTTCCAGACGGTGAGGTTTCAACACGCCCTAACGTAGCGCCATCCTGGGCGAATAATGCCGCCGCGCCGCTGGATTGGGAAAGTGGGGGGCAGTCCGCCATTCCACAGCCCGGGACAGTAGATTTCTCATCTTTTGAAACTCATACCGAAACCTCGGTTCCAGCGTCTTACTTGAGCCCGTCATCGCCGGGATCACCCGCAGCGCCATCCGTGCAGACCAAACCCGCCGATGCCGCCCCTGCTCCCGAACAAGCTAAGCCGATGTCGCGCCTTGATTTCCTAAACCATATCTGGGCGATGCGCGAGGCACAGTTGAATGCGGGACGAAAACCCGCTCCGGATCCGGATACTGAAAATGTCCAGCGTTCAGCCGATGAAGGGGCTGCGCCGCCAAGGCCGATTGGCCGGCGTCGTCGCGGGGCAGTAGTGGATGTCCCGGTAGCACGACCCCCTGAAACTACCAGCGACTCAGTGTCACCAAATGCGCCCGACAGCCCTGACTTTTTTTTTGTAGGATCTGACGACGCGTCCCCGGATGCAGCACCGCCCTCTGTTCAAGCGATGCGCACGTCCCCGCCAGACTCGCAACCAGTGCCGCTGTCACAAGTTCAGCGCAGCGCCGCTCCATCATCGGAAAGTTCGACTGCGCCGTCTCAGCTGCCAGCGGCCTCTCCGTGGGGATCAGTCGCCACCGCGTTAGAACACTCCGCGTCCGTGAGTGCATCCACCGAAGCCTTACTAAGTGGCGAAAGTTCAGATAGCCCCGCGCCGCTAGCCCAAAACAGCAGCGCGCAGTCATCAACAGATAGCACGCCATCCGTTCAGCGCAGCACGGGCAGTTCATCCGGCGACATGCCATCTGTTCAGCGCAGCCCTGATACATCATCCGCCGGCGCAAATACACCATCTCCACAGGGTGAAGCTAGCAGTATCATCTATATGCCAGCAGATCGAGTCACCTACACCGAAAGCAGTCCACCATCTGAATTAGCCAGTCCGGCCATTCAGAAAAGCACAATCGCAGCACCTGATGCCACGCATGCACAACCAGCAGAAATCGAATATCACGGCTCAGATCAACCACGGCAGGCGCAAGAGGCATCTACCAGTACAATATCCAACCAATCGGATTCTGTCTCATCTGCCCCTATGCCCGGAATTCAACCGGCACGTGCAGATGAAATAGATTCTGCCCCATCACTTCCTGACTCTGCCTTCAATGTTGGCGCCGGTAAAAATGTGTCATACAGCGCGCCACCGCAGCCTTCAACACCTGCTGTCCAGCTTCAACGTAGTTCGCAATCGGAACAGCCGGCACCGCCAGTACAGCAGACCATTCAGCGAGAGACGACTCAACCTTCCGGCTCTCCCTCAAAATCGCGTAAATCGCAGGCCGCGCAGCAAACAGCGCCAGCCATCACTGCATCAGATCTTTCCGGAGCTGCTGCGGAATCTTCGGATGTGCCAGCGCCAATCGTATCGAATGCCATCCAGCGGGACATCGCTGAAACATCGCCTGCACCTGACACGCCAACGCCGTTATCTCCGCAGAACACTGTACCAGCGACGACGCAAACTGTTCAGCGCAGTATTGCCGATGCGCCACATGCACCTGACACGCCAACGCCGTTATCTTCGCAGAACACTGCACCAGCACCAACGCAAACTGTTCAGCGAACCAGCGATTCGCAGCCCGAATCGGCACAGTCGTCACCCACTACCTATACTGGCTTGCCCTCCACGGCCTTCAATACGCCGCAAATGACAGATTCCGCTAGCGCGGCCCCGCCCGACTCATCCCCGTCTTCACAGTCAGCGGGAGTAATCCAACGTAAAAAACCGGACCCGTCGCCAGCGAGTCCGTCAGTGAAGCCGGGGGGTAACTCTCAGGTTAACACGCCTGCTTATTCGCCAGAGCGCCCACAGCCCTCCGCTGAAGTCCAGCGCGAACCTGTAGAATTTATAGAATCCACATCTGAATCGGCGTTTACCGCTGAATCGCCAACCCTGTTAACGCCTACAGCATCCGTTCAGCGCGGCGTCGAGAACACGCCAGCATCTGCTGAGACACCATCTATCAGCCGTTATACTGATTTTCCAGATGCGGCCTTCAATACGCCGTCGAACACCTCAAGCTTCGCCAGCAGCCCGGCAAATACTGTCGTAGACCCACATTATGAATCTCATTCACAACCGGCGCCGCCAGCAACCAGCGCTGCCTCTAAAAGTAAAACTGGTAGTACCATTCAGCGTCGCCGTGGGGTGATGGGAGTCAGCTACACCCCCACTCAAAACGCCGACGACGCGCTCCAAAGGGAGACAGACGAGGCAAGCAGTGCATCTACTGCGCCGTCCCCGGTATGGACGCCTTCAACTGAGCTTGCTCCACCTTCACCGTCCAACTTTGCAGAGCCATCACCGTGGACAACCTATATGGAAGCCCCCGCGTTCGAAGAACCGCCGAAGCCTGCCCCGCGCATAGTATCCAGCGGCGCGCCAGAAACAATTACACCAGCGCCCGTCAATAAACCCGCCGTACAGCGCGCGAGTGAGAATAGCCCTGTCGAAACCGCATCCCAGTATTCAGCCCTGCCAGATAGCAGTTTCATGTCCGCTGCCCCTGCTTCATCGGCAGCTGCGGCACGCCGCGGCACGCCAGAAATGGGACTCCCGAACACGCCATCAGCGGCATCTTATACAGCAGCATCGCCTACTACAGCTTCAGTGCAGCGCAGCATCCAATCCGAAGCTGATCCGCTGGATGAAAGCGCATTACCAGTTCACGATTTCGATATTTCCGATGCATTTAATAGTAATTTTATAGATTCATCTCAAAGCAGCACGCCCGCACAACCACCGTCTATTTCACGTGCAGCAGAGTCAAGCATATCGTCTGCGCCTGCATCGCCGCAGTTTTCTCATAACTTCACCCCCAACGCGAACATTCCATCACCAGAATCGGTAGAAGCCGGTATGTTAAAGATGCTCAATCTGCCTCCAGACACGCCGGTTATCGGGCTGAAGCCTGCGCCAGCCACGCCTGAAATCAGCAGAAAGCCTGAAGATGGGCATTCAGCGGCAGCACCTTCAACCCGCGACTCCAACTCCGCCCACCCATTCCAGTCATTCGCGCCAGCGGGTAATTTCGTATCAGCGTCTCCTGCTCCAACTGCTACTGCATCACCCACGCCTCAAGACCATGGCAGCGATGCCATCATTCAACGGGCCATTGGAGAAGATCAAGCGCCTGCTGAAACCACTAACGATTCGCAAAGCAATCCTGAAGAAGGCGGCTCTGAACCGGATGTCGAAGAGCTTGCGAAGGAAGTCTATAAGGTACTGCGCTCAAAGCTTCGCAATGAACACGAACGCCGTCATGGAAGCTAGCATCCTCTGTGACGACATGCAAAGTAATGATGTAAGGGGAGGATTGACCCGATGGATAGCCTGACGCGAGGTGGCTTAAAGCCCGCGACGATCACCAACCTTGACGATCCTAGCAAGATCGTGAAGTGCATGTTCAATCCCTTTGAGTTTTCCATTACCAAGTCCAATACCTGGGGCGAAAATGCCGGTTCAGGTCAGGATCAGGGGCGTGTACGCTTTCAAAAAGGCGGTCCGCGTTCCCTAACCTTGAATCTTATCTTCGATACCTCCGACAAGGGCACCGATGTTCAGAACCTGACGCGCCCGCTCTGGGACATGATGAAAGTGACGCAGGCCAATGCCAGCGCTGAAACCAATCTCAGCGATCCGCCCGACGTCGAATTCAACTGGAACGAAAAGATAAAGTTTCGCGCAATCATCAAGCAGCTAACTGAACAGTTCACCTTCTTCAAAGAAGACGGTACGCCCATCCGCTGCAAAATCACGATTGCGCTTCAGGAACGCGAACAGGAAGATCCACCCCCTGCACAGCAGCCGGGTGCGGCTGGCGAAGCCACAGAAGCAGGCGAGACGGTGACCAGTGCCGATAATGTCGCTGGAACCGAGGGGTGGCGTGGTAGCGCCTCCGCTTCCGGTATAGATAACCCATTAAATGTGCCTGCTGGAACGACCACGGTCGCCTAATTTGTCAAAAGGGGTCAAGCAATGCCAGCATCCAGTGGGCCATCAGCCCCGGTTAGACCAAACGTTATTCCGAAAGTTAACGGGGCAGTAGTCAGCCCCGAGCTTGTTAAGGATATCATTTCAATCGAAGTTGATCTGAGCGTTGATATCCCGGATATGGCTATATTGCGCCTCAGCGACTCGGCTCTAAACGATACGCCCCATCTCACAACCATCGTTGGCTGGCTTGGGAAACCACTTGAAATAACATTTTCGCCATTCAATCAGGCACAGATCTCAAGGCCGCTGCCCCCCGAACCGGTCTTTAAGGGCGAAGTAGTCGGCGTTGAACCAGGCTTCGAAGAAAATGGCGAAGTCACTATTCTCGTTCGTGCCTATGACAAACGTCACCGCTTAAACCGCGAAACTAAAACCCGCGCGTTTCTTCAGGTCACCGCCAGCGACATTATCACCAAACTGGCGCAAGAAAATGGATTAACCGCACAGGTAACAGCAACAACGGTACAATATCAATCCATGTTACAGCGCAATCAGACCGATCTTGAGTTCATCAATCACCTTGCGCGGTTAAACGGCTTTGAAGTTCGTATCAATGATCAGCAGTTAATCATCAAGCCCCCTGCAAATACCACAAGTGTAGATGTCACCTGGGGTGATGATTTGCGATCTTTCTATCCCCGTCTATCGCTGGCGGGTCAAGTCAACGAAGTTAAGGTCAAAGCCTGGGATCTCAAGCAAAATCAGCCGATTGTTGGCGCAGCTTCAACTTCATCTGCTCAACCAACTATTGGTTTTGGAAAATCCGGCGGTGTAGCAGCGCAGAGCGCATTTGCCGCCGCCAAAGTTTTTGAGGTTCAGCTTCCGATGGAGAATCAAAGTGAAGCTACCAAGGTTGCTACCGCTATTTTGAACAGCATCAACATGGATTTTATCGAAGCTGAAGGAACCGCTTTTGGTAACCCGAAGTTAAAGCCCGGCGCAGCGGCCAACGTAAAACAAGTTGGCACAACCTTTAATGGCAAATATATCATCACCTCTGCAACCCACATCTATACATCAGATGCAGATTACCAGACGCACTTCCGTGTGGAAGGCACAACCCGCAAGCTCATGTCTGATTTACTGACTGCTGGCGAGTCGGCCACCAACCAGATTCCAGGGCTGGCTGTGGCGGTTGTCACCAATATTCAAGATGACGAAGGTCTTGGAAGGGTGAAAGTCAAATATCCATGGTTGTCTGGAACGAATGATCAGGATATCGAATCCTTCTGGGCGCCGGTTGTCTCTGTCGGCGCCGGGCCAAATACCGGCTTGTTCTGGCTTCCTGAAGTCAACGACACCGTCCTTATTGCCTTTGAACATGGCAATGTGAACCGCCCCTTCGTTCTGGGTGGCATCTGGAATTCCAAGGCTGCGCCGCCAGTAGACAAAAATAAACAGCAGCAAAGCGGCAAAGTGCTAACGCGTGCTCTACAAACAACAAGCGGTCACAAAATCCTGTTCACTGACTCTGATTCCGACTCGAAAATGCAGATCATTGACAAGGCATCGGTCACCACCATCACGCTGGATGCCCAGAATAAAGCTGCAACCATTGATTCGCAGGGCAAAGGCACTTTCAAGACATCTCAGGCTATGACCATTGAAAGCAATGCCAACATCTCCATGAAGTCATCTGGCGGCAATGTTGACATTCAATCATCGGGGGGCAACCTGACCATCAAAGGAGTTCAGGTGACTGTTGAAGCCAGTGGTACGCTTACCTTGAAGGGCGCAACGGTGAATATCAACTAATGTTATGCTTGCCGAATTTGACGAAAAGCGACAAAATTTACGCTGAGAAGGCGAGGAGATAAAATGTCATTTACGGGGCGTGGTTGGGCGTTCCCGCCCAAACTGGATGACCGTGATCATGTCGAAATGGCAGAAGATGACGTAGATATTCGTCAGGCCATGCGCATCATCATTGGGACGGCGCTCGGCGAACGGGTGATGCACCCCGATTTCGGCTGCCGTATTCACGAACTAATCTTCGATCCCTGCAATGCGGGAACTGCCGCAACCGCCGAGCGTTATGTGCGCGAAGCGCTGCTGCGCTGGGAACCGCGCGTTCGCCTAGAAAAAATTGAAGCATCACCCGACCATGACCATGGTTCGCTCATCATTGAAATTGTTTATGAAGTCAAAGGTCAGAATGACCGCCGCAATCTTGTTTTTCCATTTTATTTAATCCCAGAACAGGCATAAGGGGGCTGGAATGGGATTTGAAACCCCACCGTTAGATGACCGTCAATTTCGCGATCTGGTAGACGAAGCGCGTCGCCGCATTCCGCTTTATACGCCGGAATGGACAGACCACAATTTAAGCGACCCCGGCATCACGCTGATCGAGCTTTTTGCGTGGATGACCGATATTGTGCTGTATCGCTTAAACCGCGTCCCAGACCGAATGTACATAAAATTCATGGAATTAATCGGTATCACCTTGCAAGAAGCCGAACCGGCGCGGGTTCCGCTAACTTTCTGGCTCTCATCCCCGCAGTCCGCCGCGGTCACTATTCCTGAGGGTACAGAAGCCGCAACAATACGCACCGATACCGATCCGGCCATTACCTTCAGCACCGATATACCCACAGAAATTAAAGTTCCGAAGCTGGCACATATCCTCACCAGTTCCACCAATCGCGGCGGCCAGCGTGAATTTCGCGCCTACAACCCGCGGCGGCTTGAAAGTGGTGTAGATAACTTCCCTGCATTCGAGTCGAATCCGCCCCGGCAGGGCGACGCCTTCTATGTGGGCTTCGAAGAAGACATGAGCCTCCATATCCTCGGCGTGAATATCGGCGTCGCACGCGCAGAAGGCGCAGGTATTGATCCCAACAATCCGCCTTATGTCTGGGAAGTGATGGGTGGAGACGCCGAGCAAAACTGGACACCTGTACTCGTTGATCATGATGGAACACTGGGATTGAACGTTCCCGGCTTAATCCGCGTACATCTACCCAAATTGCAAAAGGGAACGCGCAACAATGTCACCGCCTACTGGCTGCGCTGCCGCTTAGATCCAGCGCGCTCGCCGCGCAGTTATGGCGTCAGCCCCACCATCAATAAACTGCACATCGACAGCTGGGGCATCACCGTCGAATCTACCAACGTCACCCGTGTTCGCAACGAAATACTCGGGCGCTCTGAAGGCACACCGGGGCAGCGTTTCTACCTGACCCATACGCCCGTTGTTCCCCGCCTGAAATCCAGCGAATATGTGGTTGTCCGGCAGGAAGATGGCCGCGAAGAGCGTTGGAGCGAAATATCTGACTTTTCATCGTCAGTACCTGACGATAAACACTACATGCTCGATGGCGGCACCGGCGAAGTCCGATTTGGCCCTGCCCTGCCGCAGCGAGACGGCAGCATTCTGAGTTATGGTGCAGTCCCGCCTAAAAACGCGATGGTTTTCATGCGCGCATACCGTTATGGCGGGGGGCAGGAAGGCAATCTTGCTGCGAATACCGTCAGCATTATGCAGTCCAACATCCCTTATATTTCAAAAGTCACCAATCTCGTTCGCGCTCGCGGTGGTTTAGACGCTGAAAAGCTGGAAAACGCCAAGCAGCGCGTCCCCGGTTTCCTGCGCTCATTAGATCGCGCGGTTACGGCTGAAGATTACGTTGATCTCGTGAATGAAGCCGCCCCCAATCTGGTTTCGCGCGCTCATTGCATTCAGCCACCGGCCACAAATCGCGGCGAAATACGTGTTCTGGTGATCCCCCGCATCCTCAAGTCTGAGGAATATATTGCGCCGGAAAGCCTCTCACTCTCACAGGAGCTGCGGGATCGCGTCTTCAATTATCTGGATGAGCGCCGCCTGCTGGCAACTCAGCTTGAGGTGATGCCGCCATCCTATCAATTTGTTGAGACCGATGTGCATATTCGCGTCCTGCCCACAGCATCCGCCGAAGACACGCGCCAGAAGGTCGAAGATCGGCTGTATTCCTTCCTGAACCCGATTACCGGTGGCCACGATAATAAAGGTTGGCCTTTCGGGCGTGACCTGAACATCGGAGATATCATGGCGGCGCTTTTGGCCGTCCCCGGCGTCGAATCGGTACGCTCAGTAATGTTGTTCCCGGCAACTTATGATCGCGGTAATTTTGTGCGTGGAGAACCGGTATCTGTTATGCCGCTGCCAGTACATGGGGTAATTGCTTCGTCCCGTCACGAAGTTCGACTGGATTAACGGTAGGTATTCATGGACGAAACTACTGCCGTATTCAAAATTCAGGGGCCGGGGCTTGACCGTGAAGAATTTACCGTCGGCCAGTCCGGCGCGCGCGCAGGCCGTTCCGGTGATAACGATCTCGTGCTGCCCAGCAACGAGATCAGCCGGCATCATATGCGTTTTGAGTGGATTGACAGCCAGATTGCAATTCGTGACCTGAACAGCAGCAATGGCGTCTGGTACAACGATGCCCGTATCCGTGCAGACGCGCCGCAGGTGCTTCAGCCCGGCGAGTCCATTCGTGTCGGGCCTTTTGTGATCACGCTGGATACTATTCTTGTCCCTAAAAAACGCAAAGGGCATGCCCAGCAAACACTTGAAGATGTCCCTGTTGCTAAGCCGCCGGAACCTGAACCGCCGCCAGTTGAACCCTATATTCCCGAAACCATGCCGCCGATTCAGCCAGAGCCGGAAGCGGTCGTTGAGGCCGCGCCGCCAGTTAGCGAGCCTATTGCTGAGTCGCCGCCAGTTGTAGAAGCCGATCAGCCGGTCGTGGATGCCAACCTCGAAAAAGAGGATATGGAATTTGTAGTTGCCGCGCCGGGGCAGGAAGCCCCCGTAGAACCTGAGCCAGAACCGGAACAACCAGAGCGTTCCACAAAATCCAGAAAAAGCGGCAAGGGCGCTAAGGATGAGGTGGAAGCGCCGCCCGAAGCGCCTGAAAGTGACGAAAAATCCTTTCTCTTCACGCCGGTTGAGCCTGTAACCCCCGAAAGGTCAGCGGCGGCAAAGAAAGAAACGCCGCCCGAAGCGCCTGATGAATCTTCACTTCCGGCCATTACGCCAGAAAAACCGAAGGCAGAACCTAGGCCTGTAGAAGCTAAACCTGCAAAATCAAAATCGGACGATCCGTTTGATCGTGTGCCTTTTATCGGCGGGGATGGTGCCAGCCTCTCACCCGCTGAGCCGCTGCCCCCGTTACCTGCATTAAATGGCACGGCCTTCCCTGTCGGCATTCCAAAAGATGCCAGCAGCTGGCTCAAATATCTGCCCTCTATCTATCTTGATGATGGCTTCACTGGTCGCTTTCTACTGATCTTTGAAGCGATGATGAGTCCGGATATCTGGATCATTGATAATCTCGATCTCTATTTCTCTCCGGACATTGCGCCCTTAGAATGGGTTCGTTGGCTGGCAAGCTGGTTCGATATTTATATCGCCCCGGAGCTTCCGGCCGAACGCCAGCGTGCCATCTTAGATCAAGCCGGGTGGTTGGCAGCCCGACGCGGAACACGCATCGGCCTTGAGCGTCTGCTTGAACTCTACTGCGGCGTGCGCCCGGAAATTATCGAAGAGGCGGCGCATTTCACCGTTAAACTCACATTGAGCGAAAGTAATGTGAGCCTAAGCCGCGAACTGCTGGAAATCTTGATCACCAAAAACAAGCCCGCGTTCGCATCATTTTCGCTGGAATTGTCGTAAGTTGTGAAAGTGAAACAATGCTATACTGTCAACATAGAGTATTAGAGAGGTGGAATGATGTCAGGTCAGTATCATCGGGACGTGCGTCCAGCAGAAAAACACACAAGGACGCCTGACTCTCGCACACATAATCCTTCAACACACCTCGATACCTCAAGTGTGGTAGACCTACAGCGCGTCATCGGGAATCAGGCCGTGCAGCGCCTGATCAACAATGCTGGCATCCAAACTAAGATGACCGTTGGTGCCGCAAACGATCCCTATGAAATGGAAGCCGACTCGGTCGCCAAACAGGTCATGACCGGCGGCGAATCCAGCGTCCAGCGGGAATCAGAATCGTTTGAAGACGAAATCAGTGAAAAGCGCATGCCGCAAACCTTACAGCGTATATCACTGGGTGATGCTGCCCCTGAAGATGAAATGCAGATGAAACGCGATATCCAGCGTGTGGCTGAAGATGATGAAATGCAGATGAAACGCGCTGATGTCCAGCGCAGCGCTCAGGATATGAGCGGATCATTTGATGTAGAAGGACAGGTTGAGCAGCAGATTCAGAGCAGCAAGGGCGGCGGGCAGGCGATGGGATCCAGTAGCGATTTCTTTACCCAGCGCATGGGTCACGATTTTTCGAACGTCAACGTCCATACCGATGCCGCCTCCGACAATCTCAATCGTTCGCTTGGCGCGCGCGCCTTCACCACCGGCAATGATATTTACTTCCGGAGCGGTGAATACGATCCGGGTTCCAGCGGCGGTCAGGAACTGCTTGCCCACGAACTAACCCACGTCGTGCAGCAAACTGGCGGTTCGCCTGTGCAGCCCAAGCGTGACGAAAAGCCGTAATCCAGTAATCTTGCAGTTGTGGGGACGAAGCGCAATGCTTCGTCCTTTTTTGTAATGGCAAGACGCGCATTATCCTTTGATGACCATCGCGTTTTCCTGTCTCTTTGTCTTAATTTAATTCGCGCGAGGAGGATTACCCGTTATAATATCTTTTAGAGCGATGATTTCATTACAGCGGAGTTTCGGATGTCCCAAAGCGAGATGATCGGTAAGGTCGTCGCGCATTATCGCGTTGACAAAGTGCTTGGCGAAGGCGGCATGGGCGCCGTCTATCTGGCGACAGATCTTAACCTTCAACGTCAGGTGGCGCTGAAGGTGATGCACCCACATCTTTCCGCGCAAGATCAATTCCAAAAACGATTCCTTCAGGAAGCGCGGGCAGCAGCCAGCCTTGATCACCCCGGCATTGTGCGAATCTTATCATTTGACCATACAGATGGCGTATTAATTCTAGTCATGGAACTGGTTTCCGCCGGAAGCCTCCGCGACTACATTAAAGAACAGCGTGATCAAGGGAAGCTCACTGAAATCCCGGCAGCAGTAGATTTCAGCCGTCAGATCGCGGATGCCCTGCACTATGCTCACCAGCAGGGAATGACCCACCGGGATATTAAGCCAGATAACATCCTCTTGAAGAAAGATGACGGTGCGACCAGCGGGTATCGCACCCTGATCACCGATTTCGGCCTTGCTAAGCTGGCTGAAAGCAATGTCCATTCGATGAGCGGCGTGCCTATGGGTACTTTCGCCTACATGTCCCCTGAACAGGCGGAAGCCGAAAAAGTGGACAACCGCGCTGATATTTACGCGCTGGGCATCATGCTTTACGAACTCACAGTTGGCAAACTGCCCTACCAGCCGCGCTCAATCACCGAAGCCATCCGTATGCACTCGCGTGAGCCGCTGCCCAAACCTTCAGAACAGCGTCCTAGCTTCCCGGCAGACCTCGAACGCATCATCATCAAGGCCACCCAGAAAAGCCCGAATGATCGCTATCAAACTGGCAGCGATATGTCCCGCGAGTTGAGCCGCCTCAAGGATGCGAAAAACAGCGCGGGGGCAAATGAGCCTGCACGGCCAGAGCCAGCTCCGGAGCGTCCATCAACCTATGTGGTCAATAGTCCGCCGCCCTCATCGCCACCGCCAGCCGCGCCCCCGCCTGCATCCATGCCAATTTCTCCGGCTGAAGCAGGTTTTGATCGCTTAATCATCACCGGCACCGATGGGCAGTCACGCAGTATACCCCTGAGCAAAGACGTATACATCATTGGCCGGGATGATGATCGGGATGTCGTGCTGCCCGGCAGCAGCAAAGTATCGCGTTCGCACGCCCGCCTTGAGCGTTCTTTTGATGGCAAATATCGCCTGATTGACCTCGGCTCCACCAATGGCACTTTCGTCAACGAGCAGCGGCTTCCCGCCAATTCGCCCGAAGCCATCGCGCCGGGGCAGCAGTTTCGTATTGGCGATTACTGGTTGCAAATTGAGCAGGCCAACCGCGCCGTTGCCAACCAGATGGCACAGATGAGTTTCACCCAGTTAGAAAATCAAGTGGCTCAACCGCCGCAGCCATCGCAGCCACAGCCACCCCAACCCGCGCAGCCATTCCAGCCCCAACCACCCGCGCAGCAGCCGTATGTCCCGCAGCCGTCGCAGCCACAGCCATACACCCCGCCGCCTGGGCAGCAGCCGTATGTTCCCGGCGGCTCATACTCGCCAGCTCCCCCACCATCTGGAGGCGGATTTACACCGCCGCCCGCAGGCGGCGGCTTTGTGCCCCCACCCGCTAACCCCTATGGTTCGGCGGTCTACTCGCCCCAATCCAGCCAATACGGCGGGCAAGGCAGTTACGCCGGCGGGCAAAATGCGCCTTATACCGACCGTGAGCAAATTATCCTCACGCTGAACCAGATTCAGGTTAAGGTTGAGGCTGGCTCCAGCATCACCATGACGCTGGAAGTCGAAAACGACAGCGATCTGGTGGATCATTTCACAATTCAAGTCATCGGCTTGGATGAAGACTGGTATCTGCCGCCGCCGCAAACACTGTATCTGATGCCGAAAACCCGCGACACGGCACAAATCACCTTTAAGCCGCCTCGCAAGCCCAGTTCCAAGGCTGGCGCCCATCCCTTTGAAGTTCGCGCCACCGCCCGCGCACAGGGCTTACAATCGGCGGCTAAGCAGGCTACGCTGATCATCAACCCGTATCAAAACTACATCAGCGCCATCGAACCGCAGCGCATCAAGAAGCGCAAAGGCCGTGTAGACCTGACGATAGAGAATCGCGGCAATACCTTTGCCACATTCGATATCAACGCCCGTGACCGCGAGGAAGTGCTGAATTATAAGCTGGGCAAAAAACAGTTCGTGCTTCAACCCGGCGAACAAGAGCATATTCCGATTGATATTTCCGCTAAAAAGTTCATTCTTCTCGGTCAGGCATCGTCATCTGGCTTTGAGGTCACCGTCAAGCCGCAGGAAGAAGGCAGCGCCCCACAGATGCACAACGGCGATCTGGTCAATCCTGCCTTACTGCCTATGTGGCTTCTGGGCTTATTCGGCCTTTCCCTGATGGGTCTGGTTGCGCTGGCCGTCGGCGCTGTACAGAAGTTGATCATCGAGCCACCCAATCTAACCTCAACCGTTGTCCTGATGCAGGCCACCCAGACAACTGTTTTCCTGCAAACTGGCACCCCCATCGCGCTGACAGCAACAGCTGAATCGGATGCTGATGGCGATGGATTATTCCATTTTCAAGAACTAGCCCTTGGTACCGACCCGATTCTCGCTGATACAGATCGTGACGGTCTGACCGACGGCGAAGAAGTCAATGTTTATGAGACCAATCCCCGCAACCGCGATTCCGATGGTGACGGTCTGACCGACGGGGACGAGGTCAACGAATACGGTACTAATCCCGCCAATGAGGACACCGATGGCGATGGACTAAAGGATGGCGAAGAAGTCAACGAATACGGCACCAATCCCAATAATCGTGACACCGATAGAGATGGTTTCAGCGATGGTCAGGAAATCACTGAAACCGGCACCGACCCGCTGACCGCAAATTCGGCCACCGCCACCCCACAGCCTACGGTAGACCCTGCTGTCGGCTGTACCGGCGGGCTAACGCCGCAGTTGCGCGTTGACATGTTCGCTGTTGTCACAAACGAGGGCAGCCCCTTACGCATTCGTTCCGATCCGCGTGTCGAAGATGGAAATGTGCTAAGCCAGATGAATGAAGGCACAAGAATGCGGATCGTTGGCGGGCCAGTATGCGATGATGACGATCAGTTGACGTGGTGGGAAATTCAAGCACCGAATCAACCCAACGGATGGGCCGCCGAAAGCAGGCGCAGCCCGGATGAGTATTACATTGCGCCCGAAGGTGCTGCCGATGCTGCCCCCGCTGGCGGCTAAAAAACGTAACCTCAGCCTCAATCATCTCCGTTTTCTAACGAGGATTGAGGCTTTTGAGTGTTAAAGTTTGTAAAAACCTGTGCAGTTGCGAGTCGCGCCGGATCGTTTTCTGTCCTATGATCGACAAAAGAAGTATGCAACACTCTAGAAGTTAGGTTTAGAGAGGAAAAGTCTCATGGAAGGTGGCGGTGAACTGCTTGCGCGCTTGACCGAAATGCGTGACGCAGCGAATACTATCGGCAACAGCGCCCAGCGAATCAACGAGTGTATTGACGCCGTTGATGGTCAGGTGCGCGCCCTCGGGCCAGATCGCTTCTCCGGCGCAGCCGCAGATGCGTTTCGTGGTGAATATAATCGTCTTACCCCGCAGCTTCGTCAGGCCAATGATGACCTGATGCTTTTCAAAGAAAAGCTGCTCCAATCCGCCGACGAAATCGAAGCGGCTTCCCGCCCGACCGCCTAGTGCATAAGGAGAGCATCTCATGAGCGACATTATTCGTGTCCCTTATACTGAACTTTTCCAGCGGGCGGCTTCTATTCGCCAGCAGGCAGAAGTTGTCCGTCAGGAAATCAATACCCTTGATGAAACCGTGACCTCCATTGACTGGATGGGTCAGCGTGCGCAGCGCTTCTTTAATATGTGGGAAGAAGCTCGCCCGCAAATGCAGCAGTGGGTTACTACGCTCGAAAGTTTTGCGACTGACCTCGAAAATCAAGCGCGACGCATGCAAACGGCAGACGAATCCTTCTAGCCGTGTTTTTCAAAAAATTGAACTGCGCGTTACAGGGCATGTTAAAAATGCCTTGTAACGCTTTCATTGGTAATAGGACTATTTGATGGCATCCAACGAGGAACGCGCTCAAACCGCCAATTTTAACCGCCCTCCCCGCCTCCAGTTCCCTGCAATGGAAGCGGAAGAGGTTGGTATTCCCTCGCCGCCCCCTACTCAGGATCAGCAAGAACAGAATATGCTGGTCGCGTTGGTGCCGGTGCTTGGCATCGCCGTCATGGCAATTTTTTATGTCTTTCGAGGCGCTGCTGGCGGCGGTGAAGGTGCGTCCTTCGCCATCCCCATGCTGGTGCTCGGCTTCTTCACCATCGGCGGAACCGTCTTTGCTCAGCGTGCGCGCCGCAGCGAGACAGATCGCCGCAAGCGTGAAGGTGAACTGAATTACATTCGCTTGCTCGAAAATAAACGCGCGCGTTTACAGGCTGCGCGAGATGCTCAACAAGCCATCCTTGAATACGACTTCCCAAAACCGCAGGAATGGCTTGGTACTGCCCTTGAACGCGATCAGCGTTTATGGGAACGCCGCCCAACCGACGAAGATTTTGCGTCTTTCCGCATGGGTGAAGGCCGCATTCCTTCAGCCATTCGTATCAATTCACCCGATCCAGATACCGATAGCCCCCTGCTCGATCTTGCTCTCGGCATTGCTGACGAGTACCGCTATCTGCCGCGTGCGCCCATCGTCGCTTCCCTCACTAAAGATATTTCGATTGGCGTTTGCGGAAAACGTTCCGCAGTCTTAAAAGCCGCCCGCGCCGCCATCTGCAATATCGCGCTCACCCACGCGCCGCAGGAATTACACATCCACCTGATCACCTCCCAGTCAAACGCCGACGACTGGCGCTGGATGGAATGGCTGCCTCACGCCAGTCAGAGTCATCGCGGCGGCGCCGCCGACCTGATTGCCACCGATGTCAACACCACGCGCAACCTGATGGGCTTGCTCGGTCAGGTGGTAGATGAGCGTAAAGAAGCCAAAGGCGCGAAAACACCGTATCTATTCATCGTCATTGACGATCCTGCGCTGGTCGAATCTGAAGCGGTTTACACCACCATTTTGAAGGACGGCGCTCAGGTCAGTGCCTCGGCGCTGTGCCTCGTCAACTCATTTGAAAATATCCCCAGCCTCTGCAGCGCGGCCATCGAAATTGAAAACGATGATTCTTTCCGCTACGCCCGCGTTGGCGAAGATGGTTATGAGGTTGAAGGCAAGCAAATAGACGGCCTTTCGCTGCAAGATGCCGAGCATATCGCTCGCGCGCTTTCAGCAGTCGTCGTCCGTGAAACTGGCGGCGCGGGCCGTATCCCCCGCCGCGTAGATTTCCTTGAAATGTATGGTGTGCGCTACGTTGAAGAACTACGCCCCAAAGTGATGCTGCGCTGGAAACGCCCGATCCGCAAAGGCATGCTGCCCTTCCCCACGCCTATTGGCCGGGAAAGCCTCGCCGTCTCCACCGACATCATGCTTGATGAAGATCATCATGGCCCCCATGGTATGCTCGCTGGAACTACTGGTTCTGGTAAATCTGAGCTTCTGCAAACCATGATTTGCTCCATGGTGCTGGAACATGACCCGCGCCTGCTTACCATGCTGCTGATTGACTTCAAAGGCGGCGCCACCTTCAATGTGTTCGCCAATCTTCCGCACACTGTTGGCACCGTCACCAACCTTGACTCCATCCGCGTCAGCCGCGCCTTAGAAGCCTTAAAAGCCGAAACTGCCTATCGCCAGCAGTTCCTTGACAGCATGAACGTGCGCGATATCAACCAGTATCATCGCTTCTTCGTGTCCAATCCCTCACGGATGGATGATCCCACCTTCAAGCCGCTGCCGCATCTGTTCATCATCGTGGACGAATTTGCGCAGCTTGCCAAAGAAATGCCAGATTTCATGCGCGAGTTAGTGCGTACCGTGCAGGTAGGTCGTTCGCTTGGCTTGCATCTCATTCTCGGCACGCAAAGCCCGATGGATGTGATCACCGACGAAATGAACGCCAACTTGCAGTTCCGCATCTGCCTGCGTGTGCAAAATATCGAAGCCAGTCGCGCCATGCTGCGCCGCCCCGATGCTGCCTTCTTGCCCCCCGGTTGGCCGGGGCGCGGCTATTTTCAAGTGGGCGCGCAGGGCATGTTCAAGCAGTTTCAGACCGCCTACGTAGGCGGTGACTATGAGCGCAAGCGTGACGACGAAGCCCCCATTGAAGAAATGGTGCTGGAGCTGATCACCGAAAAAGGCGAAACCATCAACCTGCTTCCCGATACCCGTACCTCATTTCAGGCGTCGGGGAGCGAGCATGGCAGCGCCAATGGCTCGGCGCCACCCGCTGAAATCCAGCAGCCCTATACCGTCGCCCGCGCCGTCGTTGAAACCCTGATCAGCTACTCTAAAGACGAATCCGTGCCGTGGATGAAGCCACTGCTGCTGCCGCCACTAGAAGATCATCTTACGCTTGCAAAGCCATTTGCCCGAGCCAACACCGTTGGCTGGAACGGCTTTGAGTGGGAAGAAGCTGGCACCGATCATGAAGGCAATCCCATCCGCACCGGTTCCGCACCCGTAGGCATCCTCGATGATGTTTACAATCGCACTCAAAATCCGCTCTGGATCAACCTGAACGCCAGCGCCGGTGAAAGTGGTAAAAGCAGCCGTCGTGACGGTCACCTGCTGATCATGGGTGGCCCCGGCAGCGGAAAGACGTCCTTCATCCGCACGCTGGCCGTAAGCCTTGCCCTCTTGCACGCGCCCGACGATCTGAATCTGTATTTCTTGAGCTTCACCGGCACCGGACTCGATGATCTCGGTGGGCTTCCCCATGCCGAACGGGTCATCTACGGCAACGAGCCAGAGCGTGTGCGCCGCCTGTTCAACCGCATGGTCAAGCTGTTAGACGACCGTCAATCCGGGCATGCAGAACCCTTCGCCCCCATCGTCGTCCTGTTCCTCGATCAGTATGAGCAGTTCCGCGATACCTATCGCGAGCCACACATGGCCGACCTTGACCGTCTCATCAATGAAGGCCGCGCCGTCGGGCTGTATGTGGTCATGACTGCCAACGCGCCTGGCATCGTGCCAGACCGTATCCGTTCGTTAATGCAGCAGCGCGTGTCGCTAGAATTGGGCGACCCCGCCGATTATCTGATCGCCGTTGGCCGCGTGAACGCCGCCGCCGATCTTCCCGCCGGGCGTGGCTTTGTCGCCAGCAATCCGCCGCTGGCGGTGCAAATTGCCCTGCCTACCTTGCGCGCCACCGACGATGATCAGGATACGCTGGCCGCCGCCGCCGAAATCGTGCAGCAGCTTCGTCAGGGATATCTGGCGATGAAGAACCTGCCGCCAGAAACGGAAGGTCCCGAAGCGCAGTCGCCCGCGCCTATCGAGCCGCTGCCCCTCCGCATCCCGCTCTACACCCTGTCCACGCCCATCAGCCGCAGCAGCGACTATCACGTCGTTACCCCGCTAGGGCGCTACGATGACGACGCACAAACCGTCTTTACGATAGATTGGTGGTCGCAGGGGCCGCAGTTCATCGTCACCGGCCCGCCCGGCAGCGGTAAAACCAACATGCTGCAAGCCGCCATTCTCTCGGCAGCGCAGCTTCATTCGCCCGACAAACTCCGATTCCTGCTGGTTGATTTTAACGGGCGCAGTCTGCGCAGCGTCGCCGGCTTGAAACACGTGATCCACCGCGTCACCGATGCCATCGAGCTAAAAGCGCAGCTTGTTCATTTGCAGTCAGAGATGAACGCCTTCTACGCCTCCATGCGCGATCAAAATCTGGAATCCGAAACCCCGCCAGATCTTCCTGCAACGGTGATCATCATTGACGATTATGACCAGACCAGCGAGGCGCTTGGCGGCAATCCCGAACTGCTCATGCAGATGCGCGACCATGTGCGCCTGCACAGCGATCTTGGCCTCTATATCTGGGCTGCCGGCTATCTCGAACGCCCCAGCGACCCGCTGATCAAGCAAATTCTGCTGCGCCGCAGCGGTTTTGCCATGATGACCAAAGAAGCGCTGCAAAAGCTGAACGTGCGCACCACCGGCCTGCCCAACGATGCCATGCCCGAAGGCCGCATGTATGTGCCGCAGGGCAATATCATCAAGGTCGTGCAAACCGCGCTGATTGAAACCCCTGGCGGCTATGTCAGCCAGATCAACGATAAGCTGTGGGGCAAATTCAAGAAAGCCGTATGGCAGCACCCGGCTACTATGGATCAAATCATGGCCGCGCCGTCCGCCGCCAAAACCCATGCAGCGGAAGTAAACCTGAATATTGATACACCCGGCCTCATCGAAGACCTGCTAGGGCGCAGCCTCCCGCCCACCAAACGGAAATAAGCCTGTGGATCAGAAGCTGATTAAGGCGAACATCGCCTTATACAACGGAAGTCGCTCAGAAGCGCATCGCCTGCTCGGTGAATACGCGGCAGAAAATTCGCATCCTGAGCCAGAAATGACGCCGCTGTTGCTATGGCTGGATGCTCAGGCGCAGGATGATCGCACCGCGCGAACCGAAAAACTAACGCTGCTGGTCGAAAAAGGCGGCAAGAATAACCGCTATGTCGAAATCGCCCGTGAGCAGTTGGCATGGGAACAAAAATACGCCGATAAAAACGCCCCCGCGGAAGATGTTCCGGTGCTGCCAGATGATGAAAAACCCAAACGCAGGCTGCCCGCAGTATGGGGCGTAGACCTCAAGAAAGTCGCCGTCTTTGCCATCATCGGCATCCTCATCGGCGCGGTGCTCTGGGCATTTCTAGGCAATAGGCCGGTTGAAGATGATCGCTCGTTGGTGAATCTGCTGACGGCTACGGCGCCTGTCGCCACGACCACGCCCACCCTCGCCCCGGATCGCAGCGTTCGTATTGACCCTATTCAGCATGAAGCTGAATATCCCGATGGCCGCTTGCAAATTTCAGCCTTTGAGGATGATTCAGGGCGCGTTGGTGACTTGCGCGGCAACTTACAATCATCGGTTGCTGGCACACGCTTTTTCGCCATGCACTTAATCTTTGAATGTGCCAACGACGGTACTTGCAGCAATCCCCCCGAAGCCGCTCTCTTTGCGCTAACCAGCACCGGCGCGACCATCCCGCCCGTAGGGGATGTTGGCATCATTGGTGAAGACCTCATGCAGCCTGTCGGCAGCGGCTCAAACACCAATGGTTGGGTCATCTTTCAAATTCCGCGCGCGAGCAGCGTCAATGCGCTGGTCATTTTACAACGGCCCGCGTCCGTTGGCGGGGAACAGCCTGATCCTATCGTAATCCCACTGAATAATGCTTCGGCAGAAACCCCGTTAGATATTACTGTGGAAACCACATCCGATGTCAACCCTTGAAGCCAGAATAAGCGAACTACGAACCGCTGCTGATTCGTTAGAAGCAACTGCCGGGAATGTGCGCGGCGCCGTTTCAACCGCCTACACCCTGATTGATGGCCTGCTGGTACTCGGCTTTCAAAGCCCTGCCGCCACCGTTTTCTTCGACACCTACCGCCGCGAGCGCACCGTCATGGACACGTGGCCGGAAGAACTGGATCGCTTTGCCCGCAGCCTCACGCAGGCGGCAAATGCCATTGAAGAGGCCGTGCAGCAGGAGATGGCATCGGCGGGCATAGGTGACGATGGAGGCACCGGCGGCGATTCCTCCGGCAGCGTGCCACCCCCCATTCCCATCCCCACCGGCGGCGGCGTCCCCGGTTCCAGCAGAACCGGCGGCGGCACCTCACCCGGCAGCACTGGCGGTGGTTCCTTTGGCGGTGTGCCATTCACCGGTTCTGGCAGTGGCAGCGGCAGAGCTGGAAGTACTTCACCTACCTTCACTGCCGCCGATTTTGATGAACCGGAGCCAGAACCCGTTGGCCCACCCCCGCCGTTGGAAGCCTACGCCAATCGCAATAATCAGGAACTGCTCACGCAAATGCAGCAGCAGCAGGCCGAACTCGAAACCACGCAGACCAATATAGATCGCTTAGCGACCCGTCGCGGTGAACTGCAAACCGAGTTGGACGATCTACTCGCCCGCATGAACAGCGCTGGCGGTGTCACGCCAAATGCCCGTATTCGCGGCTTACAGGAGCAGATCGCCGGGATAGATGCAGAAATCGCTGGTGCCGAGGGGCATATTGATGATCTGCAAACCTCCATTCAGGATTTACAAACCCGGCTGGAGCGCGTCAGCCCCAACGCCGGTGCCGATCTCAATCTCATCGCCAGCCTGGAAGATAGCCAGACCAGTCAAGCCATCCTCAATGCCACCCGTCAGGCCGATAATTCGGTTAACTGTGTGAATTGGGTTTGTTCGCGCATGCCCATCCCGCCGGGCATCCCCAACAACGCCTATCTCTGGCCTGAAAATGCCCTCGCCCACCCCGAATATGGCATCCGTATGGGCGATGTGCCGCTGGCTGGATCAGTCATGGTCATGCAGCCGGAACATCCCTTCGCAGATGACCGCTTCGGCCATGTGCTTTTCGTCGAACGGGTAGATGCCAGTGGCAACGTGTGGGTCACAGATAACTTTAATCATGAGCCTGTGCTATTATCCTCGCTCACTGATGTTACCTCCGGCCCGGATGTAACCTACATGTATTTCCCGTGGGAAACGCAGGGCTGAGAATCCGGTCACATCCAATTCGGAAAACGCCATGGACTATCTACGGTTGCTTCAGCGCAACCCCAATTATGCGCGCCTCTGGTCAGCGCAGGCGGTCAGTTTAATCGGGGACTGGTTCAGTACCATCGTCCTCGCCAGTCTGGTTGCAAAATTCAGCCACGGCTCCGGCCTTGCCATCAGTTTCTTGCTGCTGGCACGTTTTCTCCCGCCGCTTTTGGTAAGCCCCGTTTCCGGCGTGCTGCTGGATCGCTTTGACCGTCGCAAAATGTTGATCATCAGCGATATTGCCCGCGTCTTCATCGTGCTCGGTTTCCTGCTCGTACAGTCGTCCGATCAGCTCTGGTTAATTTACGCGCTCACCATCGCTCAATTCTCATTTGGCGCGGTGTTCGAGCCGGGGCGCTCTGCCTTACTTCCTAGCCTCGTTCAGCGCGACGATATCGTTCCCGCCAATATCCTCGGCAGTATCACATGGTCAGTTATGTTAGCCATTGGCGGCATTCTCGGCGGCGTGATCTCCGGGCTGCTCGGCACCTCCGCCGCGCTCTTATTTGACGCTGCCACCTTTGCCGTCTCCGCCGTTTTAATTTACTCCATCCGCATCGCGCTCACGCCATCCGCTGATGCTGGCAAAGAATCTGGCGCCTCCATCAAAGACTACATAGATGGGCTGCGTTATGTCCGGAAGCATCCGGAAACGCTGGCTACGATCTTAGTCAAAGCCGGGGGCAGCTTCGGCAATCTAGATGGCATCCTGATCGTCTATGCCACGGTGCTCTTCGTTGTTGGGCAAGATGGAAATGGCTCGCTTGGTATTCTCTGGTGCGCCTTTGGCATCGGCGCGATCATCGGCCCGATCCTCTTGAATCGTTGGGACGACGGCACCATCCGTAAACTGCGTCAGTTGATCTTTATCGCCTACGCCCTTATCGCTGTCGGCTGGTTCTCGCTGGCCGGGGCGCCCGGATTAGCATTGGCAGCGGCGGCTCTCATGATCAAAGCAATGGGCAGCAGCGTTTACTGGACGTATAGTTCCGCCATTTTGCAGCGTACCGTGCCCGATCATTACCTTGGCCGCGTCTTTTCGCTGGACATGGCCGGGTTTCAGCTTGCCACCGTAATCAGCATCATCATCACCGGAATTGCACTCGAAGCCGCCGGCAATGATCAGATCAGGGTCATCACCCTATTCACCGGCATCGCCTCATTAGTTCCGCTTGTACTCTGGGCGTTTGCCCTGCGCTGGCTGGACAGGCAGCTCAAATCCAGCCTTGAGCCTGTCAGCTAACCTGATTTTAGGTCTAAAATGTACGCCGCTTGTATAGCGAACCGCGAGAAATATCGTCCGGCGCTCAAGCCATCGGGCTGAAAACCACCCATAGGCTTCGAGCCTCCGGCGTATCCTTTCCCTCTCTGTGTACAAAGATCGAGGGGTGAGGTTCGTAGGGACAAGACATGCCTTGTCCGCCGTGTAATCCACCGCTTTCAGAAAGGCAAAAACATGATTGAACTCATCAAAGTCATTTTGCTAGGCATCGTTCAAGGCGTCACCGAATTTTTGCCCGTATCTTCAACCGGGCATCTCATTGTCGCAACTGCCCTCTTACAACCAGATCTCAGCGCTGGCAGTATCGAAACTTTCCAGATATTCATTCAGCTTGGCGCAGTAGTCGCCGTGATCGCCTTTTTCTGGCGCGACTTGCTCACCAAACTTCTCGCTCTACCCAAAGATGCCGCAACACAGCGTTTCGCACTGGCTTTAATTGTCGCTTTCCTACCAGCCGCGGTGGTCGGCCTCCTGCTGCGCAGCACCATTAAAGAGCTGCTGTACAACCCGACCGTCGTCGCCTTCTCGCTGATCATCGGCGGTATCGTGCTGATCGTCGTCGAAAAACTGCCTTTCGTTCGCGCCAACGCATCCGGCAGCCTCGATTTTTCTACAGTGAGTTTGCCCCGCGCTGTCGGTATCGGCCTGCTGCAAGTCGTTGCTTTTATTCCCGGGGTTTCCCGTTCAGCTGCGACCATCATCGGCGGCATGTTAGGTGGGCTAAACCGCGAAACCGCGACAGCCTTTTCGTTTTATCTGGCCATCCCCACCTTAGGATTAGCGACCATCTTTGATCTCCTCTTGAGCCTCGATGAAGTCCAGTCTACCGATGTTCCTTACTTCCTCATTGGCGCGGTAGTTTCCGGCATCGTCGCCTGGATCATGATCCGCTGGTTGCTCCAGTACGTCGCCTCACATACCTACATCCCGTTTGGCATCTACCGTATTCTTGCGGGTATTGTCGTGCTAGGTCTTGTCGCCCTTGGTCTATTCTCTTAACGTCTGAGGAAACAAATTCGCTTATAATCAAACTAACCACATAGCCCATTATTGAAAGAAATGTACGTGAGCGTGCAGGTGGCTTCACCAGCACATAACATCCTGATCTGCGATCCTGATCTCCGTCATGGCGCGCAGCTTGCCACAAATCTGATCGGCGCAGGATTTAAGGTTACACATGTGGCGCTGGCCCGCGAAGTTCGCGATCACGTGGAGATGCACAACTGCGACGCGATTCTTCTCGATGGCGACATCGATTCCTTCAACGAACTTTTCATCCAGCTTCGCGCCCAAAATCCCCGATCGCTTCTGGTGGCTGTCATTGATCCGGACAATCCCTCAAATATTGATACCGCCTATCACGTGCACGCCGACCAGATTCTGCTAAAGCCAGTGCATCTTCCATTCGCGCAAATCAGCCTCCCGCGATGGATCGCGCGACATAAATCACATGATGCCGTTTTTCAACGCAGCAGCTTAATGGAAGACCTTGCCACCAGCATGAAATCGCTCTTCGAGCATATGCCGCTGGCAGTTGCCGTCTATGATCTCAACGGCATCCCCCTGCTCATCAATGATGCCTTTCACGAACAGATCGGTTGGCAGGAAAATTCTTTTGAGACAACCGCCTCCGTCTTTGATCTGCCCATCTTTGCCGATATCGCGGCTCAGGTGCTTAATGCTCAAAGTGTGCTAGATTCGCCCGCAGAATTAACCTTGTCTGACGGCACCCGGCGGTTCCTGAACATTTCCGGGGTTCCGCTGCACCGTGAGGGCGAATTTATTGGCATCGTCATCACCCTGCAAGATGTGACACGGGTGAAAGAAGCCGAAGAAGTCGAACGCGAACAGCGTATTCTGGCAGAGGCGCTTCAGGAAACTGCGTCCATATTAACCAGATCCCTCGATTCAGAAAGTGTCTTCACCCAGCTGCTGGAAAATGTCGGGCAGGTTATCCCTCATGATTCTGCCAACATCATGCTGCTTGAAGAAGATAATCTCACCATAGCCTATACCCGGGGCTATCCAGCAGATGACGATTCAGCATTACGAAGAAGCATTTTCCATGCGCCAGATTTCCCGACATTTTTAGCAGCAATCACCGAAGATCGCACCGTCAGCGTAGATAACACCCATCAGTTCACCGATTGGCAGGATGTACCCGGAACCGGGAATATCCGCAGTTTCATCACCGTGCCGCTGCGCGCCTACGGGCGTATCGTCGGTCTGCTAAATCTCGACTCGCTGCAACCGTATGCCTTCAGCGAACAACATATTCAGCATCTGCGCGCTTTTGCCGCGCAGGCCGCCGTTGCGCTGGAAAATGCCCAGCTCTATGATGCCATCTACCGCGATGCAGCAAAACTGCGAACGCTCAATCGTGCCACCTCTACCCTGCTGACCACCAGCCTCATCGGGGTTACAAATCTCGATGAACTCTATGCCCACATCGCCGGAATCGTCGTACAGGAGTTCCATGAGGTGGATTGTGGCATCATTATCGTTGAACCCCGCCCTGATGGATTAGACTTAAATCCCATCGCCAGAGCTGGTTCATATCAAACCATACTTAATCGCCGCATGGCCTCAAAAGGCTTAGGGCTGATTCCTCACGCCATCCGCTCCGGTCGAACGGTGTTCGCCCCGGATGTTTCTGCCGAACCCCTCTATCTCAATTCCGATTCCCGCACCCGCTCCGAATTAGTGGTTCCCTTGCGCGGCTCGCAGGGCATCATCGGCGCAATTGATTTGCAAAGCGCCGTACAGAACGCCTTTGCGCAGGAAGATGCCCGTATCTTAGAAGCCTTCGCCGAACGTGCGGCCGCAATTATTGAGAATGTGCGCCTCTATCAGGAAATTCAGCGCCGTGTTGAAGAGCGCACGCTTGAGCTTAATCGCGTCAAAGAACGCGCCGAAGCCATCCTCAACCACAGCAGTGATGCAATTATGCTCATGCACAGAGACGGGCGTATACAGCAGACCAATCAGGCCTTTAACACCGCCTTTGGTTATACGCCAGACGAAGCATTTAACAGGTCGTTCGAAGCTATCGCCGGGCCTTATTTCGCTGAAATTCTGCGGCAGGCGCTAGAAAACGTCGTCGAAACCGCACGCCCTGCCCGGCTTGAAATCATTGCAGATCGCAGCGACGGCACCGACTTTGACGGGGATGTGGTCATTTCGCCTATCCTTCAGCAAGACCGCGTTATAAGTATGGTATGCAGCCTGCGCGATATTACCGATCGCAAGCGGCTGGAACGCGATCTGCGCGAAGCCCTCAGCCGTGAGCGCGAGCTTAACGAACTCAAAGCCCGGTTCGTTGCGCGGGCGTCTCATGAGTTTAGAACCCCCTTGATGATGATCTCCACAGCCACAGATTTACTCCGCACTTATCGCCATTCCGGCCCCCTAAAAAAACATATTGAAAAGCTGGATAGCATTCAACAGCAAGTTCATCACATGACCCAATTATTAGATGAGCTGCTCACCCTCAGCCGCGCACAAGAACTGGGGGAAATTGACCTCCAGTGGGCAGATGTTAATCTGCTCGAACTATGCGAAGCCGTCATTTCTGAACTGCAAAGCGGCATCGGCGCTTCTCATCTATTTGAGTTCTACACTTCCGGGCAAGATTTTCACCTGCTGGCCGATCCGCGCTGGCTGCGTAGGGCGCTGGTAAATTTGCTCTC
>JACSRP010000111.1 GCA_014879665.1 Anaerolineae bacterium
CGGCTCTACCGTGGCTTCTTCAGTTACTTCTTCAGTCGGCTCTACCGTGGCTTCTTCAGTTACTTCTTCGGTAGGTTCTTCAGTTGGAGCAGTAGTATTGGTTGGGCGTGGCGTCGCCGTGGGGGCTGGTTGGCAAGCCGCCAATACCAAAAGACCAGCTGCTACCATAAATCCCAGTTTCCTAACTTCCATAGTATTCTCCTCAGCGGCGCATTTGAATAAAATGACGCTTTCATACTATTACACGTCTTAGATTAGCGCAACCTTATATCAATCCAGAACAGTCGTGTATGATTACGATTTTGTTATGACACCTTGCACATACTCGCGAATTGCAGCCTCGCTATTCAGCGAAATAGCGGTTATTTCGCTATTGATTCGCCGGTTCAGCCCACTTAACACATCCTTAGACCCGATTTCAACAAATGTACTTACACCGTCCCGGATCAAATTCTGAATTATTTCCGTCCAGCGAACGCGGCTGATGAGTTGTTCCATCAATTCAGTCCGAATAGCTTCAGGCGTATCCAGCGGCGCAGCCGTGACATTTGCGTATACCGGGGCAGCAGGCAGCGAAAATTCAACATCCGCAAGAATCTTCTGAAACGAATCCGCAGCTGATTGCATCAATGGCGAATGCGAGGCAATACTGACTGGTAACTTTAAGGCACGGCGCGCACCGGCTTCTTTCGCCAGCACAAGCCCGGCATCTACCGCATCAACGGCGCCGGAAATAACGATCTGTCCGGGGCAATTATCGTTTGCAAGTACCAGCGTTTGCCCGGTGGCTTCTATGGCTTTGCGGCACACTTCTTCAACCACCTCGGCATTTAAGCCAAGCAGAGCAGCCATTGCGCCGGGGTTTTCATTTCCGGCAGCTTCCATTAAGCGGCCTCGTTCGCGTACCAATCGCAGGCCATCAACAAAGGACATAGCCCCGGCAGCGGTTAATGCTGTCAATTCACCCAGGCTATGCCCGGCATAAAACACAGGGCGAATATCCGGTATTTCGGTTTCCAGCACCCGCAAAATCGCAATACTGGTCACAAATAAGGCTGGTTGGGTGTTAAACGTATTATTGAGTTCTTCTTCAGGGCCGAAAAAGCACAAACTTGATATTGAAGTCCCCAATATATCATTTGCTTCTTCAAACACCCGGTTTGCAGCTGGGAAAGCCGCGGCAGCATCGCGTCCCATGCCAACCACCTGTGAACCCTGCCCCGGAAAAACAAATGCTGTTGTCAATAAAGACATATCCGCCCCTCAAAACAAAAGAGCCGCACAAACCTGTACGGCTCTCAAGTTCAACATATGGTTTAACTAATCGTCGTTTTTAACATCAATGACGGTCACGCCGCGATAGCTACCACACTTCATGCAAACATGGTGCGCCAGATAGGTGGCGCCGCAGGTTTCACACTTGGCTAGCTGCTTGAGCGTGAGCGCGTCATGGGCACGACGACGGTGCGTGCGGCTATGTGAATGACGCTTCTTTGGCAACGGGCCCACAATGGCGCTCCTGTTTCTCTGGTTCTCAGCTTAAGACAGGCCATTATACGGGTCGTCTAACTGAAATGTCAAGATTCCATCGCTTGATAGACCGTTACTTTGATCCAGCGAGTGTTCGGCTAGTTTCCAAGCCTCAGGGCGCGCACTATCAGGCTAAGGATCTAACCCCGCTTTCCGGAACTTCATTTCGAGATTATGCCGTGTCTCCTGCATGGACGCATCAAAATAAGGAAGCGCCAACCAGGCAGTCATGATGCCAAAGAGCGCGCCGGTAGCAATTCGAAAGATGGGGATGGTCTCACGCGGAGGCCACCAATTAAAGGGCGGATAACCCAGCAGCTGCGTGCCGCCATCCAGCGCAATAGGCAGCACACCAAGAAACAGGTACAGAAAAAGCGGTACCGGGCGAAGCCGGCGGCGCACAAAAGGTCGAGAATAAAGGATAATGCCTAGAAATATCGCGCCGTAGATAGCCACATCTCGTACGCAAAGAGTGGTCTTATAACCCATCGTTTCGCTGCCAATAAAATCTTTAGATGCAAACTGAAACCATGGGGTGAAAGTCGTTGCCAGCGATTCCACTGTAACTGGCTGCGGCGGCGGTTGGTCATTGTGATAGCGCCGGTACCAATAGTCATAACTGGAGAGGAATTCCGGCTCATTGACCGCGTAGGCTTCAAACGGGACTTGATCCGTGCCAGCTATCGCACGCGGGTAAACCGGCTGGTCGCCAAAGGTGAAGAACGAGCGAAAGCCAAACTGATGGCAGAATGGCGCGTAAAGCGTATAGAACACCCGCGCTGGCGTAAAGCCAGCCTCCATCAATACAGGTGTGACCAGCGGCAAAGATGCGTAAATTCCAACGACCACCGCAGCAATCAAGACCCAGTGGCGTGAAAATCCTAGCACCAGGCGATTCAAGCGCAGCGCACCAGCTTTTGGTGGCTTTTGTGGCTTCGGGGCAGGAGGTGAATTCGATGTCATAAGAGCGGCTCAATAATGATTTGCAGTTGGTTCAGGGTAGTAGGGCCGTAAATGGTCCAGACGACTACACCGTCCGAATTTAACACGAAAGACGTTGGCTGCCCGCGAAGACGATAGGCTGCCGAGACATCAGAATTCAGATCCATCAGCACCTCAAGCTCAAGATTACGATCCTTCAGCCAGTCATTGACCTGTGCAGGGCTTTCACCAACATTTATACTCAAAAGCCGCACCGATGGATGATCACGGCTAAACTGCGCTAACTCTGGCATTTCAGCTTCACAAGGCGGGCACCATGTCGCCCAGAAATTAATCACAATCGGCGCCCCGCGTAAGCTGAGCAGATCCACCATTTCGCCATCACTTAACGAAGGTAGCGAGAATGGAGGGGCCAGCGCGCCAATTTCCGGAGCGAAATACTGATCGCCAACTAATATTCCGGAAAACTCGACGCGCTCTGGCAGCGGTTGGCTGAAAATCAACACTAACCCGAGGCTAAGGACAGCAGCAGCTAAGAGCAGCATCGGCGCTTTGGAAATCTCTGAACGTTTTTGCTGAATCTGTGTCACGAGACGGGATTATACCCGCCACGCCACGCGGAATCTACTGACGTATTTTCAGGCGGCGTTTGGGTCACCGGAGCAGTATCGGGCTGTCCAGCATCGCCAAGGCATGCTGTGAACTCACCAAGCGTTAAATCACCTTGAGCAAGCCCTACCGCACACTCTTCCATCCGGTAAGAAAGGTCTGCAAACTGAACGGCAAAACTCTGGCTCAAGGTTTGCAACCTACCGGTGGCAACCAGCACACCGATAAATACCATGAATACGCCGCTGACAAGTTCAATATAACGTATCGAGCGCCGCATGCGCCGGAAAATACCCTGAACACTGTCCAGCAGCAGCGCTGCAATCAAGAAGGGAATACCAAGCCCCAGCGAATAAGCCAGCATCAATGTACCGGCCTGCCCAATATCGCCGCCGGTGGCTGCCATTGTTAGGATGCTGCCATAGATTGGCCCGATACATGGCGTCCAACCCGCCGCAAACACGATCCCCAGTGTTAGCGACGACAAGAATCCGCGGCGCGATGTCCCCGAAAATTGGCGGCGGGTATCTGCATATAATACTCGCTGAAGCCGATCAAACGTCCCTGACCAGAAGCGATCCGGTTTTGTAAATGCGCCGCCGAGGAAGAACCAAAGTGTAACCACCACAACCACGGGCAGCGCGAACAGCCAATCTACCATCGCCCAGAATGCAAGCGCGATTAATACTGCGAAAACGATGAGGCTAAACCATATATGCTGCGTCATGCCACTCGACTGCGCCCGTTTGAAGAGTGCAGGCATTACGCCCATAAACTGCAAACCAAAGAAGATAATTAGCAAGCCACCAACACGCCCGATAATATCGCGTACAAGCGCCACATTTTGCCCGCCGATCTGACGGATAAAAACAGTGGTTGTCAAGCCAAAAATGATGAAAATCAATGTAAATCCGGCGACAAAGGCGACCCCGTGTGCCAGTGTATTGACCCGATCTATCGCCCTCAGCGAAACTTGCGCATCGGGTTTTGAGGTTTGAAAGGCGATATTCTGGGTGACCCGTCCGCTCAAATAGCCAATATAAGCGGGGACCAGAGGAAAAACGCAAGGCGAAAGAAAACTTACAATGCCCGCAAGTGCCGCAACCCAAATAGTGACATCCATGCAAAAACCCTACTTTGTTTCACGTGTTCAGATGACACGAAGCGTCCCATCAGCACGAAAGTTTCTAAAAAGCCAGCGTGAGGCCGCAGGAAGAATTTGTATCGCTGCGCCATTCACCGGCGACTGTGCTTCCAGACCAAACTCATTATGCCAATATGCACCGGAAAGTGTATATCCATCAAATATCTGTGACCATGGAATGCCGATCATGCTCTGGGCCGTCGATTCGCTCGAAATCACCCGATCATCTAAGCGATACTGACCTTTCGCCAATGATCGTGAGATTGTCACCCCGGCACCCCAGAGCAGCGCTCCAGCGCCGTAAACATTTAGTTTACGGGCATGGCGGTCAATTTCAATGGTATCAGCAAATTGCAGGCCGTCTGAATGCGCCGTTGTTTCCCGCCAACGCGCCGCTTCCGTCCAGCCGATCAATGGCGCACCGGGTCCGCTGGCGACGCCTAGCCAGCGAACATTTTGCACTACTAAGCTATCAATTGCATGCAGCACGCCGCCATGCCCCACCCGCGAAAGCATCGGCGCGGTAGGAGCGCACCACTGGCGAATAGCTGCCGCGGGAGCGATCACTTCCACCGGGCAAACGGCATCTGGCACGAAGGACTCTGCCCCAAAATCAGCCATTGGCTGTACCACGCTGCGGTTCACAATGCCCTGATGCAGCGTATAAGTCGCCTCTGAATCCGAAGTAATTTGCACAACGGTATCCGGAATCAGACTGGAAATTACAATGCCTATATCATCAGTCACCGGCGTGGGAAATAAAACCCGACCAAATGTGGCTTCCTGCTCATCAGCAGTCGGGGTTAAAAATGGCGTCAGCGCGTTTAACAAAGGCGCGCTAGAAAGTCCATATGTGCTTATGCCCGCAACCTGCAAGAAGGAACGTCTTGAGATCATCGGATTAGCTCACGATAATCGTAATTTGGTGCACAGAGGAAGAAGCAGTGCGCGCGCGCAGCGCATACTGCCCTGCCCCGGGGGGAGTCCAATCCAGCGACCAGCGCGCTGCATGATTCGATTTAACCTGCATTGGAATCGTAAACCATGGGCCATCGTCTATGCTAAGTTCCACGCCAGCTGCTGCCTGTGCGGGAGCGATCACCAATCCTTCCACCAGTAATCGTTCGCCCACATTTGCGCCTGTCTGCGGCGACGTGATCAGCGCAATATTCCGGGCAAGCTGCGGCGGCTCAGTTATTTCATTTACAAACTCAATGCGCTCCACCCAACGCGGCGACTGGCAGGCAGTCAAACCCGGTATGATAAGGCGTGCAGGGTAGCCCTGTTCAGGGGTTAAAATCCTGCCATTTAGCATGGTTGCCAGCAATGCGTGTTCAAGCCACGCCGCAGGTAAAGCTAATTGACTACCATCCGCGCTGTAAACAATTGCGCTGTTGACTTCAGCATCTATTAGCGCGTCGGCCATCAAATCTACCAACGCCACCCCTTGCCATTCACCTGCAATCAGGTGTTCGGGATGATGGGGTTCGGTGGCGCAGCACAATATTGCGTTAATCGTTGTAGAAGGGAGTTGATTCAGGTCGTTATAACTTAGTACGGCGGCGTTCTGCACCCTACCATGCATGGCAAATGACCAGACCGCCCGATCAAGAGAGGGCAAATGAGCTATAGCAAAGGGCTTACACACGGTAAAAAGAACGGGGAATTGCGGTCGAAAGAGAAATCATGAAGGTTAAGCGAATACCTATCGCGTTTGCAGCGCCGCCTCAACGCATTTTGCGCCACCTGCACCAACAATTGCACCATGACGAACACCAGCAGGAATATCAAGGCGATCTCCAGCACGCATCTTCACTTTCTGATTGCTATCAGGAAAGGTGATTTCAAGCTGACCTTCAATCAAAAACATGACTTTATTGTAGCCATGACTGCGGATTGCATAACGATAATTGGGGGTATTTTCCCACACGTAGGGGCGTAACCCTTCTGTTTGCATCATTCGCGAAATGATTGAAACTGTTGGGTGCTGCCCGCCAGTCCAACGTGTCACGCGAACGCTCTGTTGCTCAATTGCCATTAACCAAGTACTCCGGTAGGAATTTGTTACGCCAATGAATGATACCGCAATACGACGGGTTGCCAAGCCTACGATTACCGATCTGAGGGGAAGAAACTACCCCATTTGCCAGTATCGTAGGTTAATCGCAGAAATTTTCCGCAATCAAGCGATTCAGCAGTACCCGTTCCTCATCGTCACTTTGAACTTCACCGTTCAAACGAGCAGCCCGCAAATGCTTGAGCAATTCACCAAAACAAGGCCCGGGAGTTAACCCGAATTCGCGCAGTATGTCACCATTGGTTGAAGCCTGTACATAACGCCACTGCTGCAAATACTGCTCAATCCGGCGCTGTGATACCGTACCAACCAGCCATATTGCGGCAGCCTGTAATGCAATTTCCGGTTTATCTTCAAGCAGTTCAACAATCTCTCCAGCGGTTATATGCGGTTGCGATAAAGTATCGGCCATAGCCAGCAGTTCTGCTGTCGCCTCAAGCGAACGAATAATAGTTGCGCCAAGTACAAGCCGCCTTGCGCTTTCCAACATAGCTTGCTCAGGCAGACCCGCTAACCAGACATGCCAGTACAAGGCCGGAAAAACGCCGTATATCCCTCGCGCCAATTTAAATTTTTCGAACATTTCCTCTGTAAAAATCAGCGTCGGATGAATGGCCGTCAAAATGCCCCGCTGCGATAAGATCAGCATCGCTTTTTCGGGCTGATCTTCTGCTAACTGCAAATCTAACTCGCCAGCGATACGCTCACCCGTCAAGCGGGCAATCAATGGCAGCGCCGTTTCTACCAGATTCGCAGTGCGTTCCTCAACCGCAAAACCAAGCCTATATTCGAACCGCACGGCACGCAAAATTCGAGTCGGGTCATCTACAAAGCTCAGGCTGTGCAACACTCGTATCAATCCTGACTCTAGATCGTGTAAACCACCGAAATAATCCAGAATCTCCCCGAATCGGTTGAGCGGCGTGAGCTGTATCGCCAGCGCATTGATAGTGAAATCGCGGCGGCGCAAGTCAAGTTTCACTGAACTACGGATGACCGTCGGCAGCGCCGCTGGATCCTGATAATACTCATTGCGTGCGGAGACAAAATCAACATGCACAGGCAAGCCAGCTAATTCGGGGTTATTCAGGATAGCCGAGTCTTCTAACAGCCATTTTGCGGTGCCAAAAACGCGATGGCTGTGCAATCGTCCGCCAAAGGCTTCCACAATGCGTTCGCCAAACTCAATGGCGTCTCCCTCAATGACAAAATCGAGATCATCATTTGGGCGCTTCAAAAGCAGATCGCGCACTACGCCACCTACGAGATAAATGCCCGTTCCTTCACCCTCAGCGAAATCAGCAATTTTCTGAATCAGTCCGGCTGTAGCCACCCCCAGTATTTTTTGAATCTGTTTCAAGTTCATGCGTGAGTCAGACTCTTTTGCTGGATGTAGATGCGCCCAATGCCTGAGCAAATCTGTTCGCGTCACGATACCGATCAGCCGATCAGAATCGTCTACTACCGGAATCTGCCCCAACCCTGTGACAACCATCTTCTGCTCAATTTCAGCAATCGTATCTTCTGGCTTTAGGGTTAAATCTCCGGCAACCATAATATCGCCAACACTCAAATCTGACAGATCATGCTGTACGGCGCGATGTACATCACGTGCTTGCAAGACACCGATCACTCGATCTTCATCAAGGATGGGATAGCCTTCATGCCCTAGTCGGGAAATCAATGGCATGATCTCGCGCAGAGGCGTTTTCACATCAAATACTTTTGCGCCATAGGACATCAGATCACGCACACGGAGAATGTGATGAGACTCCTGTACCTGTGCTGTCACCAATTCCCACACCTGCAGCCTTGCATTTTCCAGAGCAATATCTCGTAAGACCGCCGCTGCCGCGCGAGGGTGTCCACCCCCGCCCAGTTGTCTGGCAATTTCTGCGACGTTGATGGCATCATCACTAGAGCGGCAGATCAAATTCAGCATTTCTGGCGATTGAATGAGTAGGAACAAAGCAGCAGGATCGAAGGTATCCATCAGCTTATGCGCCACTGCGCTCAGCTCGCCCATAAGTTCATCAATACGGGCGGTGCCAATCATGACGGAATAACCCTCAACTTCGCGCGTTTCCAGAGAGCGCACGAAATATTCGTACAGCGTTTGCTGCGCGGGGTTTAACGGCAGATCCAGAAAACGGCTGATTATGTCTAGATCCGCGCCCTGTTCGATCAAGTAGGCTGCTGCCTTCAAATCCCGGGGGGTTGTACCGCTAAATTGAAGAGATCCAGTGTCCTCATAAATTCCTAGCGCGATTAATGTCGCTTCAAGGGAAGACAATCTAACCTGCCCCGCTCGCAGACGTTCAGTCCACAAAGTAGCAGCAGCGCCGACAACTTCCCCCTCATAGTGGTATTTCGGGGGGAGGGGTTTCGTTAACCGATGATGATCCACAATCAAAACTTCAACTCGTTTCGTAATTCCTTTGAAGGGAGGAAGTTGATGGGTATCGGTCAGAATCACTTTAGTCAAACGTTCGTCTGGCAAATCTTCACGTTCGACAAAGGGCAGCACAGAAGCAAAAAGCGCGAGGAATCCGGCCACATTCCGGTTTAGCCGCTCTGCGAGAACAGGTATCGCCTGAGGGTGCAGTTTATGCGCCGCAAGCATTGACCCAACAGCATCAAAGTCGGCGTTTTCATGGCTTAAGATGATTTCCAACGTGATGTGCCCTTTAAGCGATTTTACGAAAGGAATACCCTCATTATCTCAGAAGTTTCCCGTGAAAGCTGGAAGTCCGTCACTCCCGATCCTGATTTCCAGGTCGGCGCTGGCGGCATAATATAGCGGCATCATAAATCCGTAAATAACGTTGTCTTCGCCTTGCGTTGAGATCAGCATTTCCCGCTGCTCATCGCTAAACAATACTTGCAGTTGTGGAGAGTCTTGCCCATCTATAACGGGTTTGATACCAGCACTTTCAAGATCTTGAAATAATGATTGAATTGCATGGCTAATGCTAACGCTGATCCCATCCGGATAACCTGCATTTGCCAGCGTTTCACGAATCGCGCGACGTGATTCTGTAAGCTGGCTAGCATCTCGATCTTCAGCCGCCAACTGGCGCAGGTACTCCCGCAGTAGTGCCGTTAGTTCGGGGCTATCTATCATCTCCAAATGATGAAGGGAGATTCCAAAAAGAAATACGGTTGGCAGCGACTGACCACCTTCAAAAGGCTGTGATCCGATGATAATTTCTGCTGGATCGCCGGTCAAACGAGGCATTTCGACGATCTGTATCACAGGTGTCCCGCTAGCATTAGAAAGTGATACCCCCACAAATTCAGCAGCTAATGGATCAACCACATAATGTGCTGTGCTAGAGGGCGATGAAACGGGCGTTGTAGGGCCTTCGGGAGAAGGTGACGCCGTTACCATAACTACAGGAAGCGGCGTTGGTTCAGGGCCACAAGCCGCTGCAAACAGACATATAATCGCTAGTCCAACGGGCGCTAGGCGGCGGGTAGCGTCCACGGCCCAACCACTGCGCGCTGAGTCATGCTGAAAGCAGTTGCTGCATTGAAAAAGCAGAGAATAGCAAACGCGATGGCGGCGCTTCTATCGTCTCGACCCCGCAAAATCGTGAACAGCCCCGGCATGATCACCACCAACCACGCCATATACAGAAAATAAGTTGCTATGCGCGGCGGTTGTAAACCCATGAGTGTCATTACAATGCCAAGCAGTAGTGTCATTGCAGACAAGATAGCAAAAGTGGCGACAGCACCCCAAAAATTTCCAGAGATTGATTGGCTGCGTGCCGCCATCACTGAAACCCAAACGCCAAGCGCCACTGAATAAAGGATGCCGGCGTTGAACAAGATTTGATGTATTGAATTTAAGCCCATAATTGCCCGGATGGTAATCGGTCAGCTAAGCAACAACAACCTGCTGGAATAATGTTACTGCGAGCCATGCGCAAATTATGAGATTGAGGATGACCACTACCTGCATCTGCATCGCACCGGTCGAATCTACAGCCTTACTGCCGCGCATGTCGGTCTTGCCGCGAAAGAGCATGCTCACTGGAATTGCTAATACAACCACCAGCCCTAACCAAACGGGAAAAGCACCTTGAAAGATCGCAATAAGTAGGCAGACAAATGCCAATACAATGCATAGATACATTGCACGTTTGGTATTCCGTTCACCCAACAAAATGGCGGTATTATGCAGCCCGGCAGCCTTATCCATATCGTAGTCGCGCAGTTGGTTATAAAGCTGACCGTACACAGAAACCAGAGTCGCCCCTAGCGCTACAAACCAGACTACGCCGGGCGCATTGCCGTATAGAAAAAAACCGGCTAACAACAGCAGCCCACTCAGCATCAATGAATGTGAAAGGATGTCTGTTACCGGCCATGCCTTTAGCCGTACAGCACGCCATGAATACAGATGCGAAAGCAGCAGCGTAGCGACGCCAATTGCAAAAACCAACCAGCCGCCCAACGCGTACATAATCAGCGTAACCACCGCCACAAAATGACAGGCCGCATAGCCAAAGCGTATACCAATTCGACCACTGGTCACCGGGTTACGCGCAGCACGATCAGGATCACGCGCATCATCTGGAGCATCTTCAATATCATTGATCATGAAAGCATAGGCAACGGCGAGGATGTTTGCAATGGTAACTGGAACCAACCGCCAGTCAAGAAAGGTGTCGCTCAAGCTGGTAGCCAAAAGAGCGCCCAACAAGGTCAAAGGTATAACAAACGGAACATATTCTTTCCAACGCGTAAGCTGGATTAGCCCCGTAATTTGATCGCGAAATGAGTTCGTTGCCAAGTCTACATCCCCTCCAAAAGTAAGCTAAACATCTCATTAAGAATAACACACACGATTATTGTTTGTTACGGCGGGAATACGTAGTTGAACAGGCGTTGGAAATTAGGCAGAATTCTCCCATGAAATTTCTTGCGTCTCTCCCGCTCATCTTGCTCTGGCTACTGCTATTTGCCTGTAAATCTCAAATAGCGGCCTCGATTCCTCCAACTTCGACCACGGTACGGGTTGTTCAAGGGGCGACAATCCCTGCTGCTGAGCGAACACTGCAACCGATTCAGGGGGTTGAAATTGAAAGCACCTCAGAAATTTCCCCATCACCAACGATTGAGAGGGAATGTCCACCTTCGGCGGGTGTACCGGCCGTAACCCATACCGCAGCGGTGAATATCTCATTTTCACAGCATGCGGCTCAGGTCACGCAAAACACGCGCTATCTGAATCTTACAGGCGAAACGCTTGAAAATATCGTATTCGATGTTGAAGCAAATCGCATACCGGCCGCGTTTACGCTGAACAGCCTGCTTGTAAATGGCAGCGACGCACCCGCCTACGAGTTAACTGGGCGAGAAATGAATGTTCACCTTCCCCACCCCCTGCCTCCGGGCTGCGCTGTTGAACTCGACATGGATTTCAGGCTTATGCCGTCAGCGATTGGCGAGGGCGCGGCAGGTATTGGCGGATATTTTGGCTACAGCCAGCGCCAGATGAATTTCGGCAACGTCCTCCCGTTTTTAGCTGCTCGCCAGAATGGTGATTGGGTGATACATCCAGTTACAGCTATTGGTGAACAAATTGTGGCAGAAGTAGCAAATTGGAGCGTTACGCTAAGTATTGAAGGTGCCCCCGATGATCTAGTCATTGCCGTGCCGGGAATCATTGAGCAAGTTGGTGATGGGGCGATTCACGCCAGCATTGACGGCAGTCGTGATTTTGCCTTTAGCTTGAATACTGGTGCGGCACTGGCGTCACAGACCACCTCCAACGGCGTTGTTGTAGAAATGATTACCTTTGAGGACGCGCTAGTTCCCGGAGAAAACGGCATAATTCAAGGCCCCGCACATGCACTTGAGGCCGCATCCCGCGCGATTGAAATGTTCAGCGACCTTTTTGGCGAATATCCATATGATCGGCTGGTGATCGTGCAGGGCGACTTTCCGGACGGTATGGAATATACCGGGCTGGTCTTTGTTAGCGGAGACTGGTTTCGCAGTTACCCCGGCACACCGGCCTCATATCTATTTCTGATTACAATCCATGAAGTTGCGCACCAATGGTGGTATGCCAGCGTTGGTAACGATCAGGCGTTCAATCCATTTCTGGATGAGGCATTGGCAACTTACAGCGAGATCACCTTTCTTGAAGAGTTTTACCCCGATTTACGCGATTGGTGGTGGACTTTCAGGGTGAGCACTTTTGTCCCGCCCGATTATGCCGGGCTTCCAATAAACAGCACGGTTTATCAGTTCGACGCCGCTCGCCCCTATATCAACGCCATATACTTGAACGGCGCAAAAATGCTGGAAGCGCTGCGTCAGGATCTAGGCACAGATGTGTTTTTTAACTGGCTGCGCCGCTATGCGGAGGCTTCTGCTCGGCGTATCGTGACGCCAGAACAATTCTGGTCACTCCTTAGCCCCCTTCAATTAGAGGCTATTGCGGAAACCCGCGCGCGGTTTGAAAATGGAGAATGAACTAGGTAATTTATTACGTGCTGTCCAACTGCTAGCCCGTATATTGTTTGGGTCTATATTGAACGGCCTCGGCCGCGTGTGCCATTTCAATGCGCTCTGAACTGCTGAGATCGGCAATGGTGCGCGATAATTTAAGAATACGATGATAGGCCCGCGCACTTAACTGCATTCGCTTCACTGAGAGTTCAAGCAGCTGTTTCGCATCTTTAGAAAGCACACAAAACTCTTCAACCTCTCTGAGTCCCATGTCGGAATTAGCGTAAATACCGGGCGAAACAACAAAGCGTTCTCTCTGAATGCTTCGCGCTTTTTCAACCCGTTCATGTACGCTGTTAGATGGTTCAGACTTCGCACCGTTCATCAGCTTATCGTAATCCACACGCGGCACTTCAACATAAAGATCAATGCGATCCAGCAGTGGGCCTGAAATTTTGGCCTGATAGCGGGCGATCATCGTTGGTGTGCAAGTACAAGCGCGCACAGAATCACCATAATAGCCGCAAGGGCATGGATTCATCGCTAAGACCAGCAGAAAATTTGCGGGGTAAGTCATTGATGCGTTTGCGCGGCTGATGGTCACAACTTTGTCTTCAATGGGCTGCCGCAGCAGATCGAGTAATCGCCCCGGCGCCTCGGTCACCTCATCCAGAAAGAGTACGCCTCTATGCGCAAGGGTCACTTCGCCTGGCTTAGGAATGCTGCCACCACCGATCATGCCCGCATAACTAATGGTATGATGGGGCGCGCGAAAGGGTCGCTGCTGAACCAGCGGCCTTCCGCCAACGATGAGATCTGCCACTGAATAAATTCTCGTTACTTCAAGAACTTCATCCATAGACAGCGCGGGTAAAATTCCCGGAAGCGCGCGCGCCAGCAAAGTTTTGCCAGTTCCCGGAGGGCCGCTCAACAGAATATTGTGATTACCCCCAGCGGCAATCTCCAGCGCCCGCTTGACATGTTCTTGACCTCGCACATCAGCGAAGTCTGTAATGCCACCAAAATCGATTGGATTGCCTAATTCTGGAATAGTGGCCGTGTCATACGGTGGAATTGGATTCATTCCATAAAGATGTTCCACCAACTGCCCCAGCGATTTCACAGGAATGACAGCAAGATCGGACACAAACGCAGCCAATGGCGCATCTTCAGCAGGTACGTAAACATGTGTGATGCCGGCTTGCAAAGCAGCATATGCCATTGACAGCGCGCCGCCAACATGGCGCACACTTCCATCCAGCGAAAGTTCGCCAACGAACAGCGCATTTTCAAGAGGTTTCAGCGGAACTTGATCGGTGGAAGCCAGCACGCCAACAGCGATTGCCAAATCATAAGCCGTGCTGGTTTTCGGCAGGTCAGCAGGACTTAAGTTGATCAGGTAACCCTTCGGTGGAAATTGCAATCCACTGTTCTTGATGGCCGCCCTCACCCGCTCACGGCTTTCCTTAACAGCCGCATCTGGCAAGCCAACAAGGATGAACGATGGCATATGCGCGCGCGGGTTAAAATCGGTCTCAACCTCAACAATATGCCCATCCAGACCCACTACCGCGCACGCATGAACAATGGAAAGCATACAACCCTCAATAAAGGTATGAGATTATTCAGTTTGGGATGTTGGGTGCTTGATATTTAGGCGCAGTTTTCCGATCATAATTTGCGCTCCAGCAGAAGCATCAATCCGCCTAGAGTATAATGATCATCTGACTAAACCACAAAGGAAGCGGAACTTGAAAAGTCGTTCGCGCCCATATCAACCTGAAACCACTCCCCCGCAAGCCGATGCGCTGCGCCCGCTGCCGGACAGGGTACGCCCGCAAACTTTAGATACTTTTGTCGGTCAGTCGCATCTGGTAGCGCCCGGCAAGCCGTTATATCAAATCATTCAGACCAATAAAGTTTATTCGATGATCCTCTGGGGGCCGCCGGGAGTCGGAAAAACCACGATTGCGCGTATCATCGCGCGGGGCACCGGTCGCGATTACTACGAGCTGTCTGCCGTCTCAGCAGGCAAAGATGAGATTCGCGCCATTGTCGAGAAAGTACGGCGTGAACGTTCAGGCGCGCCGCGTGATCTCTTTAGCATGGCCGCGCCAGAAAAACCGCAGCAATCGCCAATCCTATTCCTGGACGAAATTCACCGCTTTAATAAAGCTCAGCAAGATTATTTACTCCCATTTGTTGAAGATGGCACGCTTATACTGATCGGCGCAACCACTGAAAACCCGAGCTTCGAAGTCATTTCTGCGCTGCTTTCCCGCGCGCGCGTTTTCACGCTGGAATCACTCTCTGATGATGAGGTGCGGCAGATTATCGAGCATGGTGGGCACGAATTAGAAGTTGCTATTGCCCCGGACGCCCTGGATTTTCTGGTCAACTATGCCAGCGGAGATGCCCGCCAGTCCTTAAACTTGCTGGAAACAGCCTCAGAACTCTATGCGGGCGAGACGAAGAAACTTACGATCGAAAGTCTGCGTGATGCCGCTCAGTCGAAACACCTGCGTTATGATAAACAGGCAGAAGAACATTACAACACCATCAGCGCCTTCATCAAAAGTATGCGCGCTAGCAGCGTTGATGCTGCGCTGTATTATCTCGCAAGGATGGTTGCGGCTGGAGAGGAACCACGGTTTATTGCCCGCCGTATGGTCATTTTTGCCAGCGAAGATATAGGTATGGCCGATCCTTCGGCGCTGGTTGTTGCCAATGCGGTCTTCCGCGCAGTGGAAATTATAGGCTACCCTGAAGCGCAGATCAATCTAGCGCATGGCGCCGCCTATCTCGCCTCAGCGCCCAAAAGCCGGGCTTCATGCGAAGCTTTCTTCCGCGCACTCGAAGATGCGAACCAGCATGGCGCGCTGCCAATTCCGATGCAGCTGCGCAATGCCCCCACCCGCCTGATGAAAGACCTCGGTTATGGGCAGGGCTACGAAATGTATACCGAAGATGATCTACTACCAGATTTGCTCAAAGGCAAAAAATACTACACCCCGTAAGTATGCATTCAACTCTCACCGCTTAGCCCGTTCATTACAACCCCAAAAACAAACAGCGCGCGCAGCTTTTCAACTGCGCGCGCTGTTTATTTCTAGATGCTTTAACGGCTAGTCAATCGGGCCGCCACCGTCAGTACACACCCCACCCTGCTCCCATTCCGGAAGTGGGTAGCCATCAATGGTTATGATGTACATAGCGTTAATGATGGTGCTAGGAACGGAAATTGTATACGTGCCGTTTGTTGGGATGGATGGCGTTGTTGTTGACACCACAGTCTCCCCTGTCTTCCGCCGAACGATGGTGACTTGTAACGGGCCGCTCGGTGAGCTTGGCGCGTAGTTCGTTATTGTAAACCTAACCGTTACACCATCCGGACACTCCGGTTCCACATGAATATTAGGTGGAATAGGCGTATTCGTCGGCGTATGCGTCGGCGTGAAGGTGTTGGTTGGCGTCCGTGTCGTCGTATTTGTCGCCGTGTTTGATGGCGTAAACGTTGGCGTGCGTGTGGCCGTATTTGACGGCGTAAACGTCCGCGTCGGCGTATTCGATGGCGTAAAGGTACGCGACGGTGTAAAGGTGAAGGTTGGCGTAAACGTTGGCGTCCTCGTCGCCGTGTTCGATGGCGTAAATGTCGCTGTGAACGTACTGGTCGGCGTCCTTGTCGCCGTGTTCGTCGGCGTATTCGACGGCGTAAAGGTACGCGAAGGCGTATACGTCGGCGTCCTTGTCACCGTATTCGACGGCGTAAAGGTAATTGACGGTGTGAAAGTATTCGACGGCGTAAATGTTGGCGTAAACGTTGACGTATTGGTCGCCGTATTCGACGCTGTAAAGGTGAAGGTTGGCGTAAACGTTGGCGTATTGGTCGCCGTATTCGACGCTGTAAAGGTGAAGGTTGGCGTAAACGTTGGCGTATAGGTCGCCGTGTTCGACGCTGTAAACGTCGCCGTGAAGGTGTTGGTCGGCGTAAACGTATTGGTCGGCGTAAACGTATTGCGCGGCGTGAAAGTATTCGTCACCGTGAAGGTGAAGGTCGGCGTTGGCGCAGCAAAGCTCAACTGGCAGACCAGACCAACATCAATATCCAGCGGGTCCACAATGTAGAAGGTCGTTCCATTGAACGCCGATTCAGTTAATACCGATGCCAGATCCGGCGGATAACCAAACTGTACGGAGAAAGTATTCGTCCCACCCGTAATGGTTGTATTGGCCGGTATTGAGAATGGAATGCTTCCACCATCGCCAATATCAGACGGCGGAGTAGTGTCATCACCACCCCAAACAACCAGTCCATTGAGGGTCATATTATCAACCCAGGTATCTCCCGCGTCATATGGTCCCATCTCATCCGGCCATATAAAGTTGGCGCGGCTCAGCCGGGCATCACGGGTAGCGCTGCTGGAGATTCCAAAACGAATGCTGCTACCGGCAAAAGAAACCCCACCTAGCACAAGTGTAAAGTCGCTGCAAACGAACGGGGTTGGCGGCTCAACTGTCTCAGTAGGTTCCAAGGTTGCATCAGGCGGGCCATCTGGCTCATTACCCACTAAGCTGACCAGACGCGGATCGCGGAAAGTCTCATTGATTCCGGTACGCCGCGCGGACAGCGGCAGGAATGGGGCGAATTGAATAGGCGTAATCAGAGGGTGATTGAAGGTTACCACTACCCATACCTGATCGCCGGGGCCACCAGCATCAGACCACGCTGTGCCAGCATTCCGTAAATAGGGTGAGCCTGTCACCGCCGGGGGTTGAGACCGCAGTTGGCACAGCGGGGCATCCGGGTTATTCGTCAGTAAAAGCTCGCCGGTTGTCCTCGGCTCTTGAGCGCCAACAGGTTCCCAGTCGGCCTCATAATCAAATTTAGTGCGGTTGCTGCAGATAACGATATCAAACCAACCGCGATCAGCGGCGCCGAATGGCTGCGTGAAATCAGGGACAGAATCGCCATTTGTATCAATCTGCGTACGATACCATGCCCTGAACCATGGCGGGGCCGAATCTGGATCTGCCGGGTCTATCGCGTCCTGTAAGGGAAGGCTGCCCGTGCCACCGGCGCCGGTTCTATCCGCAACTGACCATACATCGTCATTCAGCGCGAGGCCAGCAGCGCCTCTTCGCGCCTCATTATAGGCTGTAAGGATGCGCGCCATATCTTTGCGGCGATTTTGATCTTCAGGATCGGTGGGGTCACAGTCATCACCGCTGTACCATGTAGAGTACAGGCTTTCGGCGCCGCCGTAATAATACTCAATCGTCCGGCCGCCAATATCAACTGTCGTGCGCGTACCAAGCTGCTCGGCGGCGCTGTTAGGGTTATCCTCATCCAAAACCAAACAGGGTACGATACTATCCAGATCGTCACGCATTGATTCCAGATCAAGGAAATAGCTTCGCGTATCGTAAGCGCCAGTTGTGATCTGGCGGATGGCTGCCCGCGCCGAATTTTGCAGCGTTACCCATGCTTGAAAGATGCGGCCAAACTCAATGATGCCGAACAACAGCAGCAGCAGAATTGGCAGCGTGATGGCAAATTCTGCCAGCGTTTGGCCTCTTCGTAATTTTCCACCGCGCAAATCAGGTTTGCGTTGGTTCTCCACGACGTTCTCCCCCTACCCCGCATCTACTTCATTATGAGTTCTACTGCGCTAGCCGCGTGAACATTCGAGATGCAATCTGGTCAAATACTTCATTCAGCCGCTGACCATCCGGCGCGTTAAAGTAGTTACCACAATCCTGCCCGTTCGGCAGCGGACTCCAATTTCCCGGAGTGCCTGAGGGAACTTCACAGGCGCCGCGCACGCCGTATCCGTCAACTGACCACAACGGAACGCGATCACCCATTAGATTCTGCCAGTAGTCGTTATCAAGCCGCGCATTATCGCCCACATCAGCGATGTAGCGAAGCATTTCTTCGCCAAGCTCGTCCGGAACTGCATCGGCTAGAGAGTCATCGTAAATACCAAAACCAATGGTGAAAATGATAGGCAAGCGGGTTTCAATCGCCGTACTCACACCACCCCCGTTGAAATCATCAAGAGCAACGAAGTCCGCCCAATCCCGGGTGTAATCATCCACGTCGTAAATCTGCTCGCATGGTAAAGCATTAGGGTTCATCGTCGTATTTGGATCTACATAGGCATGGGTGTACGGGTACCAGTTGTTACGGTTTGGTGGCACAGGCTGCAAGTTTGCAGCGTTCACCTGTAAGTTAATAGGACGACTAGACGGCTGCAGCACGCGGGTATCACTAGCCGGCGGCGGCGGATAACAGAATGTACGGGTATCCGCGCGCTCATCAGAGCAAAACGGGAATGACATATCACTCGTCAATTCGCTAGGATGATCCGTCGTGCCGAAGGGGCATAGCCCATAACCACCATAAGTCGCCCCGGTCAACGCCTCAGGCGCAAAGCCCAGACGCTCATAATCAAGCATGAAGAGCGGATCGTTCACAATCGAGGGAACATTGTAGAGGCTGGCGCCCGGCGCTGTTAAAGGTTGGCTGCCATCGGTGGGCTGGCGCAAAATTGGATCTGTCGCCCCGGCAGCGCCGTCGCTCAACAACACCATAATCCAGACGGCACCATCAACGCGCCCGTATTCGCCAAAGGCGACGCTGGCCGACTGCATGGAGGCGGCAATATTCGTCCCGCGGCATCCGGCTCCGTATTCATACGACATGTATCGCTGCGAAGGGACGTCAGGAATTAGCCAGTCCGGCAGCGTGAACGGGGTAATCACCTCGTCAAGCGGCGTATTGTCGCGGAAATCTGCTGTATAGCGCGTGATATAGGTGCTTGGAGCGGTTTCCTGATAATCGTTTTCAGAAAAACGCGGATCATTGGAAGCGCCGTCAACGAAGCAGCTTCCGCGAACCGGACTCTGCCGGAGGTTATAAATCTGGGTGCCTTCATAGTAAGCACATGCGCCAGACACACAGTTGCCAGAACCATCATACTGACTGAACGGTTGGATAGTGCCGCCAATCCGAAATCCATCCCATTGACCGTCGCCATCTGCATCTGCGTAATATGTTGGCTCGGAACGAACGCCGACACGATCTTGCAACACGGTTAAAGCTCCGGTGCGATCCCCGCTGTCCGATGGCGCATTAATATCTTCCAGCGTTTCCATGAAGCCAATTTGATATGGACTGGCCGTGCCATCCGGATCCATCAAATGTGCCTGTTGATCGAAGGTCACAAAGGCGACGCGGTCTCCGCGAGTGAAATCAAGCCGGTCAAGGAAATTTTCGGCCGCATTACGGACCTCACGGAACGGCTGGCAAACCAGGTCTGCGAAATCACCATCACCATCCGGATCATTACAGCAGCCGTAGTAATCCACCGCCGGAACAAAGCCATGCGAATAACCAGAAACCAATAGCGAGGTATTGAACCCTACAGCGCCATATTCACTGATGATATCTGCCGGAACACGATAGCGATGGTCTCCAGACGAAGGATAGAACTGAATTTGACATTCGGTGCGAATGATATTAATTTCTGCAGGATCGGCTGGCGCATCTGCGGGCAGCGCTGCATAAAGCGCGGGATCAGCAGCAAACTGCGGCGTTGATGTGTTATTTCCGCCCAGGTTTCCACCGTAGACGTTCGTTAATATATCCGCTTGGGTGCGATTCAGGTAGTTATCCCACAACCTTGCCGCGGTGCCGCCGGGAGCAGGATTATAGGCGAGCTGCGGAGGGAAAAACCGATGCCAGTAGCCCTCAGCTTGATATGACTCATAACTTGTCTCTTCCAGCATGGACTCAGAGACGTCTAAGATCAAAACCACGTCCAGGACCGCAGTCTGGGAAATTGCGGATTCTTGCAGGGTGATCGTGCTGAAGCCGAACAGGCGCAAAAATATGGTAGGCGACTCAATTTGTGCGGTTACACGAACAAGTTTCAATTCGTTGCGGGTGCAGAGTTCCTCATAATCGAGTCGTTCATCCCTACTGGCAGCAGGGTTAATTCCGAAGTTTGGCCCGGTCTGGCGGTCAATCTCGCCATTGGCGTTGTAAAGATAAAAGGGGTTACCTGCGCGGTCTACGGGCTGCGAAGGCAGCCAGTCAGTAACAGAGTTCGCTACTGCATCTTCCGCAGTGTAGGTTGGATAACGCGGATCCATCAAGCGAACGTTCTGCGAGTAGCAGGTTTCGACAATAACATTATCAGGGTCAAGGCCATACAGCTCGATGAAACTACGCGCCGCTAAGCTCATATTGGCATAGCTGTCGGCCTGAATTGCAGCTTCCCGCTCGTTTATATTGGGAGTCAGCGGGCTATCTACAATGGAGTCGTCAACAGAGCGCTGCATTTGCCCGGCTGCCGCAATTGCCGCAGCATCTACGGCCCGGCGAAGCGTGCTATAGCGCACAAACATCAGCGAAACATCGGTCACAATCCCTACAAACGCCAACAGCGCCAGAAAACCTAGCGCCAGAATGACGATGGATTGGCCGGACTGACTGCGCTGCCAGAAGTCGTTTTTGCGTTGCGTGTCGCTCATCGCCTCGCCTATCCTCTAACTTGCAAAAATAATGTTTGGCTGAACGGATTGCATCGGAAAAGCTGACCAAACATTCACGCTAAACCTATCGTTCAGGACCGTAAAGAACGGGAGATTAAGCAGCAGCTTGTGCTCCCAGAATATCTCGACCAGCACCAGTCCTTGCCCCGGAATTAGATCGCGGTCTTGATCCCCATTCGGCGCGTGATTTACAAAATCAAATCCGCTGAGGTTAAACAGATCTTCAACCTCACTCACCGTCCAATCAGAGCCAATACACATCGTTTCACCGATGCGATGATTGCCGGTCCAGACAAAACCAACCTGTTTTTCAGCATTCTGGGCGTCGGCAGCGATGGGATCATAGCCCCATCGCAAAATATCGTCTGCGGGAATACCCCCAAACATTTCGGTAAAGTTCACGTTCGTGTTGAAGTGACTGTTCGAGGCTGCCAGGCCAAGCACATCAATGGTGTTGTTTTCATTGAAGTCAAATGGATCGCGGGGCTCCTGCGCGCTGACGGTGGGCGTTCCAGCGATCAGCGTTGCATCACACTCGTTGGCATTTGAAGGGAACCGTCCCACAACCACAATTTGCGGGTTATCACCGGGCTGCGGGCGGTTGGGGCCTAACCATCCGGCGCTTGCGCCATTCGGTGGGTCAACCATCTCAACGGCAAATCCGGAGACAACGATATCATCAACACTATTCGATCCGTTAAACCGCAATGGTTCTAATGAATCCAGCATTAAGCAAACCACCTGAGGGTAAAATCCCTCACTTGCCCAGTGGCCGTTCGTTCCAATGCGACAGTGCGCGTCGGCCGCGTTGGTGGTATCGCGGCTGCCCTCGCGCTGGTTTCGCTCAGCCACAACAAGCGGATCGGGATCATTAGGATTCACGGATCCGGTGGAATAGGGCATCACACCTATTCCTTGTGCTTGAAAATCTATAGGCGTAGTGGGCAGGCTGCCAATATCTATATAAGTCCAGCCGGAAAACCCATCTTCCCATGCGCGTGCCGATTGGTCATCTTGCAGCGTTGCGCCGCGGCGGGCGCCAGCACGGGCAACATCTAAAAGTGTCAGGAAATTATTCGCAAACCAGCCAATTTCAACCAGACCTGCAAGCAGCATAATCAGTAACGGTGTTACCAGCGCCAGCTCAACCAGACTCTGGCCCGACTGCCGCTTTCTGGAAACACGGGGCGTTCCATCAAGGATTAAAATGATTTTCTTGAATAGTTGTCGCATCGAACGGGTAGCTCCACCCATACTTTTGCTGCCAGAAAATAGACTCTCAGGCATTCTCACTATACCACGAGGCTTGCTTCACAAAATACGTTCAGTGTAAAGATGTTGATAGAGTTTTGTGCAAATGCTTTGAGAAATATAAAGGCGGCCAAAAGACCGCCCTTACAGAGTTATCGGAGTTGAAACGCTGATTCCATTTCAATTTCAGGCCGTGCCTTTATGACATACCCCCGCCCATGACGTGATTGCAGTATAACCGGGCGTTCTGGATCGACTTCTATCTTGCGGCGTATGTTGCGAATATGATTACGCACCAGCGCGGCATCTCCTATCCCGCTAGGATAGCGCCAGACTGTGGTCAATAAGGTTTCCGCGGTGTGCATTTGAAACGGCGCGCTGCATAAATACTTAAGAAGATCAAATTCCACACGGGTCAATACAACGGTACGATTGCCCAGCGTCACCCGGCAGTCCACTCGATGTAACCGAATGGTTGGCGCATCGCGTTCAACATACTGCGCGTATCGCCGTATGAGCGACCTTACACGAGCAACCAATTCACGGGGAGCAAATGGTTTGCGAATATAGTCATCAGCGCCAGACTCGAGCGCGTCAACCACCCCAAGCGTTGAAACTGAACCGGTTAAAAAGATGATTGGAAGCCGCGAAGTCTCTTCTTTTTGGCGCAGTTTGCGGCATAACGTCAAGCCATCCACATCGGGCATTACGACATCAACAATGAACAGGTCAGGCGTAGTACTTTCAAGTAATTTCAGGGCTTGCGATGCGGTAGATGCACGCAGCACAGAATACCCCTCGCGCTGAAGCACCTGCTCTACCATCACCTGCATTTGCACATCGTCGTCAACAATCAAGATTTCGTACATGCCGCCTACTTCAAATGCGTATCGTAAGTATTCCTCTAGTATAACGGCTGCATGCAGTAACTTGGCTGAAATGATGTGAAACTTTCATGAAATCTATGTCGAGATCATGTACCCAACGCCATGAATAGTGCGAAGGTACTTCTTGCTGGTGCCGCGCTCAATTTTCGCACGAAGATTACGCATGTGCGCGCGCACTAAATCAGGATCGCCGGTGTTTGGCGGGTATTCCCATACTGCTTGTAGCAAGTGGCTGGGCGACAATGCCTGTCCGGGATGTTCCATCATATAACGTAATAACCGGTGTTCGGTGCTTGTAAGCTGTATTTCCCTATCGTGTATATATACACGATAGGTATCAGAATCTAGACGAAGATCATTCATTTGCAGCACATTTGCAGATTTTGCGTCGCGGTCACTACGGCGCAATACTGCCGCAATACGTGCCCGAAGCTCCGATAATTCGAATGGCTTTACCACATAGTCATCGGCACCGGCATCTAACCCGTTGACCACATCATCGGTCGTACCCTTCGCCGTCAAAAATACGACTGGCAGCGAAATATAGCGGGGATCTTCACGCAAGCGGCGGCATACCGAAATCCCATCCATCTCTGGCATCATAATGTCTAAGATCACCAGATCAGGAACCCGTCGTTCCAGTGAATCCAGCAAAACAAACCCGGAAGGCAGCAAATCAACCAGATACCCCTCACTTTTGAGAGCTCGCCCCACCGCCTCAAGGACATCCGGGTCATCATCCACCACATAGAGTAATGTCATAGTTTTTCCCTTATCCCAATGCAGGCAAGAGCACCACAAACCGCGTCCCGGTTTGCGAATCACTTCGAACTTTGATGGTTCCCCCGGCGCGTTCCACTGCCTGGCGGGCAATATGGAGGCCGAGGCCGGTCCCTTCGCCTAACGGTTTGGTTGTGAAGAATGGCTTAAAAATCTCGTTAATGACGGAGTCAGGTATGCCGGGGCCATTGTCAGCAATTTCCACAGCAACCATCTGTTCTGTACGCAAATAGCGCACTTCGATGCGAACTTCGCCATCTTCACGTGCAATTAATACATCATGGGCGTTCAGCAATATGTTTAGCCAAACGTCTTCAAGCTCGCCCGGCACCGCCTGTACGTCTGGTATCGAAGACGATGGGAATTTCACATATATTTTTGTCCCATCACGTTCAAGATGCTGCCGCACCAGTGCCAGCGTGTCTTCAATAGTAGTAATGATATCAACAGCCTCAACGCCAGCATCAATATTCGTACGCACCGCGGCTAACAGCCTGCGCACTACACCTTTCGCCCGTTGACTTGCTCTAACGATGGCCGAAAGCGCCTCATAATCAATAGTATCTTGCCGCTTCTGCTCTAGCAGTAATTGGCTGTCGGAAAGGATGGCGGTCAGCGGATTATTAATCTGATGGGCAACTGCGGCGGCCAATTCGCCCATTGCTGAAAGTCGTTCTGCCTGTATCAAGCGCGCTTGAGCGGTTTGGAGTTCACGCATATTAAGCTGCAAATCACGATATAACCGTGCATTTTCCAGGGCAGTCGTTGATTGCGCCATTAACGCCCTTGCAAGATCAATTTCGCGCGGGCTAAAAAAGTGATCGTGTTCAGAATCTCCGCAAACAACCATCCCGGTTACATGCCCGCGCTGCGCTAAGGGCAGCCCCATAACCATGTTGTTGCCGCTGAAATCCAGCAATATCTTCACCCCATCTGAAAGATAGGGATCGCTGCGATAGGTATTGATAGCGACCTGCATATCAAGAGCATTCAACAGCTCTGGTAGCATTGTGATTTCAATACCCGGTTCGTCTTGACCAATACGCACAGTCGTACCAACAGAAAGCTGCACAGCGAGTGTCTGGTCGTCTGCCTGAAAGGCAAACTCAGTCCAATCAGTCCCTAGAACACGGTTAATTTCATCCGTCAGCTTATAAACCTGCGCCACACTTCGATCCCGGCCTTTTGCCAATTCGCCAACTATATCACTTACGAGATTGCGAATACGCATCATATTTTCGTAACTAGGCATCGTGTTGTCATCAGCAGCGTGGACAGAAAACGACAGCACTACCCCTAGTAATGACGTATCTCCGGCAATCGGTACTAGTAACGCGCTTTTCGCGCCGTTAGCTTCTAGCCAACGCGCCGTTGGCGGGCTTGATTCATTTGAAACAACTGTCAAACCGCGCCCGTTGATAGCCGCTTCCAATTCGGGAATATTCGGAATATGGATCAGCGGTTCCTGCCCGGCACGCCACATCAAATGGCGACGACGAGCAATTAAGCGGAAAATTCCAGCCGGCCGATCAATCTCTAGCACAAATGCATCGCTTACATTCAACATTCGTACGGCCTGCTCAACAACCGTCGCAAGCGTACCTTCTAACTGAAGTGACTGATTGAGAACTTCTCCGGCATCTACAAGCGATTTCAATTCTCGCGTACGCTTCACGCTCAACCCGTGCACGCGCGCATTTTCAATTGCAATAGCGGCATAAGCAGCGAGATTTAGCAGCAGATCTTGGTGGCGTTCGTCAAATATGTCCTCCTTGTGGCGATTATTCACGCCGAGGACACCAATGGCCTTGCCTTTCAGCAAAATCGGCACATACAGCAGTGAATTGACAAAATACTCGGTCTTCACTTTCAGCGGTCCACTCTGGCCGATCAGCGTGGGTTTCCCAAGTTTGAATACCTGTCCAGCCAACGAATCCTGCGTTTTCACGCGGAAATTACGTGCCGTTTCAGTATCAATACCGACCTTTGCCCGCAAATAGAGCTGCTCCGATTCGCCGTCAGGAAGCAGAATCATGCCTTCTTCAGCGTTGGTAAGATCACGCGCAGCGGTCACTACACGGTTTAACACCTCGGTGAGGTCCAGCACCTCCGTCAGTGAACGGCTAAGCGTCAAAAATGCCTGCACTTCTTCTGAAGTCCATTGGCTTCCGCCAGCTTTATTCCAACTCGATGCGGGAAGCCCTGCGCCAGTTCCTACATTCGATTCTAATCCGAGCACTTTTTCAAATGCGCGCGAAACAGCAGCTTCATCGAGCGCAGACAATACAACTACGGCATCACTCGCCTGTACTGCGACTCCATTCAAACTTGCAGTTCTTGGTAAATACACGACCTGTGGCAAATCATTCACAGTACGCAGCAGAACGGAACAAGTCGATTCGCCCGTTCGCTTGTCGCTAATCGAAGCGTCAATAAACGCCGCATCGAAATGCACCGTATTTGCAAGGTACATTGCATCCAGATG
>JACSRP010000103.1 GCA_014879665.1 Anaerolineae bacterium
GTGGAAGTTCAGTCGTTAAATGGACTTCCAGATGGCGTGATCTATGTGGGGCAGGGGCTTATGGTTTCGATGCCGGAAACGGCGCCAACGTCTGTGCCGGAAGTGGCTTCGCTGAATATGCCCTTAGCGGTGATTCATATCGTTGCCAGCGGCGAAACCCTGTTTCGGATTGCGCAACGTTATGGTTCAACAATTAACGCCATTGCCAGCGCTAATGGAATCAATAACGCCGAGATCATTTATCCGGGACAGCGACTGGTCATACCGGGCGTTGAACCGCCGCAGCTTACGGCCGCGCTGCCAACCCCGATTACTGGATTTGATGTATCGCCCATCGTTTTGATTGAAGGGCAAACCGGGCGTTTTCACCTACAGTCGGCCTCTCCGGTGGCGCTTTCAGGCAGCTTTCTGGAACAATACGCAAGCTTTGCCAATGAAGGGGAAAATTCTTCTGCCTTTTTCGGCATACCAGTCGGTACAGAGGCGGGGATATATCCAGCGACATTTAGCTTCACCGATGCATCTGGCGTGACTGTTTCGCTGGTGGCGAATGTTCAGGTTGTGTCTGGTGGCTACTTCCAGTCCGATAATATCGCCGTGGTTGGGGATAGCAGCGTCCTGCTTGATCCGGCGGTGGAAGATCAGGAATTGAGCCTGATTCGCTCGTACATGACTGCATTTAATCCAGAACGCTATTTTTCAGGGACGTTCGGGCTGCCAGCAGCGGCGACGATTACCTCTGGCTTTGGAAATGTACGTTCCTATGATGGGGGCGATGTTCTGCGGGTGCATACCGGCACCGATTTTGGCGGCGCCCCGGGAACTCCGATTCTTGCCCCGGCGCCCGGCCGGGTTGTCTTTACGGGTTCTCTGAATATTCGCGGTAATGCCACTGTGATCGATCACGGGTGGGGAGTGTATTCAGGATACTGGCACCAAAGCGCCCAATACGTGCAGGTGGGGGACATGGTTACCACGGGGCAGGTGATTGGCGCTGTGGGCGCAACCGGGCGTGTTTCTGGCCCTCATCTGCATTGGGAAATCTGGGTGAATGGCGTGCCGGTAGACCCGATGCAGTGGACTGTCCAGCCATTTGCCTAGCAGCGTAATACTGGAAAGCATCCTGTAGGGTTCGTAACGCCCTACAGGATGCTTGAGTATTTAACTGATAATTTGCTGGTAAATTGCAGCGGTTTCAGGGGCGATGGCGTCACCGTTCTGGCGCAGCGTTTTCTCTAATTTCCGGAAGTGGCTAACAGCCTCGCTGCGCCTTCCCAGCGTGATATACAGATTCATCAAATTACGGTGCAGTGCTTGCTGCGAACCATCTGTTTGAAGCGCCTTTTGGAATAATCGTAACGCTTGTTCCGGGTGATTCGTCTGAATCTTATGTTCTGCGGCTCGCGTCAAGGCTTCCAGATAGCCGGCTTGAAAATCGGAGCGCCGCTCTTTAATCCATGGATCGTGGTGACCGAGTAGAAACGGATCGCTGTAAATTTCCAACGCACTCTGTAAAGCGCCGAACGGGTCGGGATTGTCTATCTCCCGGCTGTTCAAGAGCTGAGAGACAAAATCTGAGACATCATATTCGACGCGCAAATTCGGGGCGATGCGATAATGCCCATCTTCATGAACCAGTGCATCAATACTTAATGCTTTATGCAAACGGCGTTTTGTGACATGGAATACATTCACAGCTTGATCGTTGTCCAGATCCGGCCAGAAGGCGGCGCAGATTTCTGAGCGCGTGATTGCGGGGCGGTCGAGCGCGTAGAAGAACAGCAAGCGGGGTAAATGACCTTCCCACGTATCAATTGGTAAATCATTTAGCAATACGAATCCCGGGCCTAATGCGAAAACTTCGATTACATCGTCTACATTGTCAGCGGCTGTTCGCAGCCGGTAGAAATTCTCTTTAATAAGGTGGGCATCTTTCAACATGATGCCGCGCTCCTTCGCCATGAGCGCAATCCATGAGAGGCGCGGCACCGTGCGGCTGTTGATCAGAATGGTGCAGCCATCGGGTAACACATTTGCGATTTGTTCGAGAAAGTATTGGATGTCATCGGCGGAGTCGCTCCGGTCAAACTCGTCAAGAATCAGGATAAAGGGCTGCCCATTACCCAATTCGGCAAGATCGGAAGCCAGAGCATCTACCATCGTATTAAAATCAAACAGATTCCACTTTTGCAGCACATGACTACCGAAGCCGGGCTTTTGCTTGCTGATGGTGTGAACCAGCCCATTTAGAAAGGCGGTCAGATTAGTATCTTCTACCCCCAGCGCATAGTAGAATACGGGATATGCCCGATCTTGAAGCAGCGCTGCCACCACTAGAGAACGATAACTGCTTTCAGGATGTAGAAGCAGGAATCGCCCACGCTGCAGGAATTTTTCAATTTCATGGAGAATGGGTTTCAGTAAATCGCTTATGCCTGCCACGGAGGCTCCTTGCTAACAGGGTGTAGTAAATTTACTCACCGATTTTAGCGTATGATAAGGTAAATGCAATTTTGCTCATACTAGGCTGTGTTAAAAACACTTTCCGAACTATTAACGACGAACTGCTGCGATGAATGAAACCCCCACTAGAACGTTCGGCCTCTCACTGGCTATCATTGCCAGCGTGATGCTGTTTTCAATTCTGCCGCTGATGCAGGCAGGTTGGGTCTTAATGATCGAGGCTCGAATTCAATCGAGTATGGGTATGCTGCCGCAAACTTCAGAAACACCGGAAACGGAAGCAATTGCGACAGGTGGAAATTTGATCGGGGCTTCAAATGTAGGGCTACTGATACAGATTGTGCTGGCGATTGTTTTTCTGATCATTGCCGTGATGGCATGGAGGGGGCGGCCGCCGCAAATTCGCTGGATTATGTTAGCGGCAGTACTGGCGCTGACCGGGATCAGCTTATGGCAGAGTATTTCTACGGCAATCGCGCCTGTTGATCCGGGGCAAGGCATTGACTCTGGCGCGGCGATTACCCGTCAGATGGCTTGCGGCGCGGTGGCTTTACAGACGCTGATTCCACTTTATGTGCTGTGGTATATGAATCGCGCCCCTGCACGCGCCTTCTATCGGGGGAAGCCGCGAGTTGAGACGAGAAGTTAAACCGCCAAGACGCGGAGAGCGCCAAGGGAAGAGTTTGAACCATAGAGGCACAGAAAAGGCGAGTTGTTGGCTCGCCTTTTTCGGCCAGATTGAAACTATGCTTTTCCCGCAGCTTTTTTGCGCTCGCGTTCTTCAAGCTCCATCGCCACCAATTCGCGTCTTAATGTTTTGCCAACGGTGGTTTTAGGCAGAGAACTGATGAACGCATAACGTGTGGGGATCTCATAACGCGCCAGTGAACGCGCCGCAAACTCTTCAAGTTCCTTATCGGTGACGGTTTGATCGGGTTTGAGCACTACCCACGCCTTTAGCGCCTCTTGACCTTCTTTTTCCGGGTGCGGGATTGCGGCGACGCCCACTTCGAGTACGGCGGGATGCTCGCTTAGTACCTTTTCTACGTTATTCGGATAGACGTTGAAGCCGCCCACCAGCGCCATGTCTTTCTTGCGGTCAACGATATAGAAATAACCGTCTTCATCCATACGGGCGATATCCCCGGTATACAACCAGCGCTTGCCATTACGCTCGCGGATGGCGATGGCCGTCTCTTCGGGGCGATTGTGGTAATACTCCATCACATGTGGGCCGGTCATCACCAGCTCGCCGATTTCGCCGACTGGCACTTCTATTTCGTCGTCATCGAGGCTGACGATGCGGCATTCAACATCGGGCATGGGCAAACCGATAGAACCCGCGCGGTTTTCCCCTCGATAGGGGTTGCAATGGGAGGCGGTTGGCATTTCACTCAGACCAAAGCCTTCTAGCAGTTTGCCCCCGCTCAGGCGCTCGAAATCGCGTTTTGTTGCTGGGGAAAGTGGCGCGGAACCGCTGATGCAGCCGCGAATGGATCGCAAGCTAATTTTCCCGGACACGACATCGGGATGATTGTTGACTGCGTTATAGAGCGCCGGAACACCCATAAACAATGTTGGCTTGTAGGCATTGATCACATCGAGCAGATCGGGAATATCGCGCGCGTTTGGTACCAGAACGATAGTTGCGCCCACAGAGACGGCGAAACCCACAACCGTGACCATACCGTAAACGTGAAACATGGGAATAGCGCCGAGAAAGACTTCTTTGCTGGGATCTTCACCGCTTGAGAGGCAAACGCGGCAGTGCAGCATGTTGGCAACCAACGCCCTATGGGTTGCTGCTGCGCCTTTGGAGATGCCGGTAGTCCCTCCCGTATATTGGAAAATGGCGAGATCGTTTGTGCTGACATCGGATTGAGGCTTTTTGCCGGCATACTGTTTCAGAACATCGAGCATCCAGAGGTCGCCAGCGCTCAACGATTCGAGATAGTGCCCACCTTTTTTCTCTTTGGCGATACCAAAGAGGATTTTGGCAGGGGCGGGCAGCCAATCTTTGACGTTGGTGACGATGATTTTTTCGACTTGAGTGCGCTTGCGAATGCCATTCAGCAGCTTGTAGAAAAGCGACATACAGATCACGAAACGTGCGCCGCAGTCGTTAATTTGTATCTGCATCTTATCGGCGGGGTAGGTTGGGTTTGTGGCTACAACCACGCCGCCCGCCTTCAATACCCCAAAATAGGCGATCAGGAAGCCGGCGATATTGGGCATCACCAGCGCAACCCGGTCGCCTTTCTTCAAGCCCATGTCAATCAGCGCCGCCGCCATTGCATCGGTCTGGGCATCTAGCTGGCGATAGGTGATTTTTTCAGCCACGCGGCCAAGTAAGGGCAGGCGCGCGCTGGTGATGATGGCGATGTTATCCGGATATTTTGCGGCAGAATCGCGCAGCATCTGGTGCAGAGTGATATTGGGGTACGGCTCTAGTGACGCGGGAACGCTCGCATCGTAATGGGCAATCCACGGTTTATCTGCATAAGTAACCATATTTATACTCCTACAAAATCTAATTCAACTGTTTCAGCCAGAATTATAGCCGGCATTTGAGCGAATTATGCATCAGGAAAGTGTCCAGCCCCGCCAGTTTTCAGGGAGAATTGAAATCTGGCCTTTGCTATTCAGGCAAATATGTTTGCTGTGCCCGGTTACAAACAGATCGCCGGTTTCAGCGTCAACAATTTCGTATTCAAAAGTGACCGTTCTGCTCTTTATTTCTGCCAGCCATGAGCGCACGGTGATGCGCTGATCATAGCGCACGGCTTTGACATAGCGCGCGTGAATTTCGGTGACTGCCAGCACAAACCCCTGCCGTTCAAAATCGGCATAGCTGGCGCCGCGCTGGCGGGCGTAGCTGCTGCGCCCTTCTTCAAAGTATATGATATAGCTGGCGTGATGGATAATGCCCATCGCGTCGGTTTCGGCATAGCGCACATGAAAGCTGGTTTCAGCGACGAATACGTCAGGTGGTGGCAAAATTTATCTCCCGGATATGACGCTTAGCGGTGATGCCGCCGTTTAAGTTCTGCTTCAATATCGCTCAATTGAATATCCAGCGCGGCCATCAGCACCAGCGCGTGGTAGAACAGATCGGAAAACTCACCAATCTGTTCCTCGCGGGATTGGGCTAGGGCGGCGACGGCAGCTTCTACGCCTTCCTCGCCCACTTTCTGGGCGATGCGGGCTATGCCCGCCGCAAAAAGCTGGTTGGTATAGCTATCAGGCGTAGGGTTGGTTTTGCGGTCACGGATAATTTCTTCAAGCGTATTTAGAAATTCAGCCAATTTCAATCACCTTATCGAGCGTGCGATAAAAACAGCTTGCTGCGCCGGTATGGCAAGCGGGGCCGGATGGTTCGACCAGCAAGAGGATTGCATCCCCGTCACAATCAACACGAATTTCGCGGACTTTCTGTACATTGCCGGATGTTTCACCCTTGTGCCAGAGTTCCTGACGACTGCGGCTCCAGAAAACCGTTTCGCCAACTGCCAGCGTTTGCGCCAATGATTCCCGGCTCATATAAGCAACAGTCAACACCTGAAGCGTGTCGGCATCCTGCACCACCGCTGTAATCAGGCCAGCATCGTCCCACTTCAAAAGTTCTAGATTCACAGTGTTTCCCACCCGTGCAGGCGGATCGGCACGCCCTGAT